>DASWNS010000444.1:0-6480 GCA_036399115.1 Pyrinomonadaceae bacterium
GGAGTCTCTATGAAATGTCCTTTCTGCGGATACCTCGAAGATAAAGTGGTTGACTCGCGTGAATCGCGCGAGGGCGACGCGATTCGTCGTCGCCGCGAGTGCCTCAAGTGCGAGCGACGCTTCACGTCTTACGAGCGCATCGACGAAATCCCTTACATGGTTATCAAAAAGGACGGGCGGCGCGAGCCGTTCGACCGCACGAAGATCATGGCCGGGCTGTTGCGCGCCTGCGAAAAACGACCCGTGCCTTCGTCGAAGCTCGACGGCATCGTCAACCAGATCGAAAAGTACGTGCAGGAGTCGCCGGAGCGCGAACGCCCGACGAGCAAGATAGGCGAGATGATCATGCGCCGCCTCAAAGAACTCGACAAGGTGGCCTACGTGCGCTTCGCCTCCGTCTATCTCGAATTTGAAGACGTAACCGAATTTATGCACGAACTGAAAACGCTCGTGCGCTCGCGCCAGAGCGGCAGCGCAGGCAGCGCCGCGACTAAAAGGCAGTGATGAGTGACAGGTGACGAGTGACAAGTTGAAACCAAACGCTTGTCTGGATTCTCGCTCGTCACCTGTTAGTCGTCACTCATCACTTAAAAAAGATGAGAAACGTAGGGCGAGTTGTCGGGTTGGAGCGGATTGAGATTGAGCGGCTGCGCAATCGCGTGGGGCGTCTGCTGGCGGCTTTGCAGGAGGTGGCGGACGACGGTTCGCTGGCCGTGCCGGGCGCATGGTCGCCGCCGGTTGATCTGTGTGAGAGTGAGGATGCGGTGTGCGTCTCGGTGGAACTGCCGGGCGTGCCGCCCGACTCTATCGAGGTCAGTCTGACGAGCAGTTACCTGCGGATCAGCGGCAAAAAGAAGCGACGCGTACTTCGCGGCTCGATCTCGCATCTATGTTCAGAGCGAAGTTTCGGAAACTTCAATCGCACCATTCCGCTGCGCTGGCCTGTGCGTGTGCGCGGCGCAACAGCGGAACTGAAAAACGGATTGCTACGCGTTCGTCTGCCCAAACTCGCAGACCGGCGCGGCGCGGAATTTAAAGTACAGATTAAGGAAAGGGATGAAGGATGAGGGCGGAGGGATGAATAAAACAGAAGCTAGTTACCCGGCTTGAATGTTTTCTGATTCATCCCTCCGCCCTCATCCTTCATCCTTAAAAATATATATGCCATCTATCACAGACATCGCAGAAGGATTGGAAGCGGCGACCGAGGGCGGCGAGCAGCAGTTGCAGATTCCTGAGACGCTCCCCGTGTTGCCGTTGCGCGACATTGTTATCTACCCGTTCATGATCGTGCCGCTGTTTGTCTCGCGCGAAAAATCGATCCGCGCCGTGGACGAAGCGCTCGGCGAGAACCGCATGATCCTGCTCGCCTCGCAGAAAGACCTCGACAAGGAAGAGCCGACGGGCGACGACCTCTACCGCGTCGGCACGGTCGCCGTCATCATGCGCATGTTGAAACTGCCCGACGGGCGCACGCGCATTCTCGTGCAGGGCTTGACGCGCGCGCATCTCGAATCAATCGAAGAAGGCGGCGAGTATCTGCGCGCACGCGTGAATGTGATGCAGGAGCCGCCCACGCCGGAGCGTTCGCTGGAAGTCGAAGCGTTAGTCAGAAACGTGCGCGCCTCGATGGAGAAGGCCGCGAACCTCGGCAAGAACATCTCGCCCGAAGTGATGGCGATTGTCGCCAACCTGGATGAAGCGGGACGCCTCGCAGACCTCGCCGCGTCGAATCTCGAACTCAAGGTCGAAGACGCGCAGAGCGTCCTCGACATCGCGGACACGACCGCTCGCCTGCGTCGCGTCAACGAACTCCTGAACAAAGAGATCGAAGTCCTGACCGTCCAGCAGGAGATCAACACGCAGGCGCGCGCCGACATTGATCGCTCTCAGCGCGAGTTCTACCTGCGCCAGCAACTCAAGGCGATTCAGGGCGAACTCGGCGAAGGCAACGAACTCGCCGAAGAGATCGCGCAGTTTCGTGAAAAGATCGAAGCGGCGCACATGCCGAAGGCTGCCGAGGAAGAGTCTCTGCGCCAACTCAAGAAACTCGAACGCATGCACCCGGACGCCGCCGAGACGGCGACTTTGCGTAACTGGATGGAGATCATGACCGACCTCCCCTGGTCGAAGGCTTCGACGGACAATCTCGACTTGAAGAAGGCCGAGGAGGTGTTGAACGAAGACCACTACGGCCTCGAAAAGATCAAAGAGCGCATTATCGAAGCTCTGGCCGTGCGCAAGTTGAAGGAGAAGCCGAAGGGTTCGATCCTGTGCCTCGTAGGCCCGCCGGGCGTGGGCAAAACCAGCTTAGGACGTTCCATTGCGCGTGCGCTTGATCGCAAGTTCGTGCGTCTCAGTTTAGGCGGTCTGCACGACGAAGCGGAGATACGCGGCCACCGTCGCACCTACGTCGGCGCGATGCCCGGTCGCATCGTGCAGGCTCTGCAACAGGCGGCGACAAACAACCCGCTCATCATGCTCGACGAGATCGACAAAGTCGGCGCGGATTTTCGCGGCGACCCGTCATCCGCGCTCCTCGAAGTGCTCGACCCCGAACAGAACAACAGTTTTCGCGACAACTATCTCGGCGTCACCTTCGACCTGTCCAACGTGATGTTCATGACGACCGCCAACGTGCTCGACACGATCCAGCCAGCCCTGCGCGACCGCATGGAAGTGATCCGGCTCGCGGGCTACACGGAGGAGGAGAAGTTGGAGATCGCTCGCCGCCATCTCATCCCGAAGCAGTTGGACGAAAACGGCATCGCCTCGCGCCACCTGCGCATCTCGAAGGGCGCGCTCGCCGCGCTCATCCTGCAATACACGCAGGAGGCGGGCTTGCGCCAACTCGAACGAGAGATCGGCGCGATCTGTCGCAAGGTGGCACGCCGCATCGCGGAAGGCTCGAACGACACCGTGCACGTCACGCCGAAAAACCTGCACGAGTTCTTAGGCGTGCCGAAAGTGATGCCCGACGAGGTGCTCAAAAAAGATCAGATCGGCGTGGCGACCGGGTTGGCCTGGACGGCTGTGGGCGGCGAAGTGCTCTTCATAGAGGCTCTGAGGATGAAAGGGAAGGGCAATCTCGTCCTGACCGGCCAACTCGGCGACGTGATGAAGGAGTCGGCGCAGGCCGCCTACTCCTACGCCAAGTCGCGCGCACGCGAACTCGGCATTCCCGAAGACGACTTCAACATCTACGACGTGCACGTACACATCCCCGAAGGCGCAATCCCGAAGGACGGCCCCTCCGCAGGCATCACTCTGGCGACGGCCATTGTCTCCGTGCTCGCGCAGCGTCCCATACGCAAAGACGTGGCGATGACGGGCGAGATCACCCTGCGCGGAAACGTCCTGCCCGTGGGCGGCGTGAAGGAGAAGGTGCTGGCAGCGCGTCGCGCGCGGGTGACGAAGATTCTCCTGCCGCATTTAAACCAGCGCGATATGGACGAAGTGCCGAAGGAGTTGTTCGGCGAAATCCAGTTCATCTTCGTGGAGAACGTCCAGCAGGTCTTTCGCGAGGCTTTGAAGGACAAAGTGACGCCGCCCGCCTCCGGTTCGGCGCGCCCGAAACCGCTGACGCTGCCCGTCCCGGCCTCTTCGCATTGAAATTATGCGTAAATTCGGCACGCGGGAAACGCTGTGTGGAGGGTTTCAAAACGCTCAAATTGGTTGATTAGAAAACGCAACCCGAGCACAACAAAAAGCGTCTTAATAGAGGGAAAAGCGAAGCGGTTTTGATGGAAATCTCGACCGCTTCGCCTTTTTTATCAACTAGATAAGGTTGACTCCCTAAAAACGGTGTGATAAGTTCCAAGACTGCCGCGCACGGCTTTCTTACGACAGTTAAGCCACAGTGCGAAACAGCCTTTTCCATTGAATTCATAACCCTCGCGTTTTTTTGTAGTGGATGCCGCTCGTGTGGTCTGCCAAGTCTCCTGACCGCCTCGTGGATTCGCTTTCAGCCTGAAGTTTAAGGAGAATGACGATTTTGATGAGAACGAGCTTCCCCCGATTTCTTTCCCTTCTGGCAATTTTCTCAATGCTGGTTTCGCCGCTGGCGACCGCCTACGCTCAAGGGCTTCCTTCCTCCCTGCGCACGACCGTGAACGACGTTGAACGCGACAACCCGCGCGTGTTGCAGATCATGGAGAAGGCGGAGCAGCATTACAGACTCGGCGAACTCAATCTCAAAGACAAGAACATGGACGCGGCGCGCACCGAGTTCGACAAGGCGGTTGATTCCGTCCTCGAATCCGGCATGGACGTGCGCTCCAATCCCAAACTCCAGACCTTCTACCTGCAACTCGTCGAGCGCGTCTACCGCATGGAAGTCGCCATGCCTGCGCCGACGCAGAACAGCGGCCAGCCCGCGCAGTTTGTCGCCGCTTCGACGAATGCGACGAACGATGTTGCTGCCGTCGCCGCGCAGCAGCCCGGCTTCCTGCGCGAGCAGAAGTTTGAACCGTCGCCGCTCGACGAGTTGAGCCGTCTCGAACTGACCACCGAAGAGAAGCAGGTCACGAACGAGGACGTGGTCAAACTCGAAGAGGCCAAGAACGCCGTCGACTTCGCTTTCAATTCCAACAATTTGATTCAGGGCTTCATCAACTACTATCAGGGTCGCGGTCGCGCGACGATGGAGACGGGCTTGCGCCGTTCGGGTCGTTACATTTCGATGGCGCGCAGAATTTTCCGTGAGGAAGGCGTGCCCGAAGACATCGTCTGGCTCGGCCAGGTGGAGAGCGCGTGGCGTCCGACCGCTTATTCGTGGGCGGCGGCCTCCGGCCTCTGGCAGTTCATTCCGAGCACTGGCGCGGAGTATGGCCTGCGCCAGAACGCCTGGATTGACGAACGCAACAGCTTTGAGAAGGCGACGCGCGCATCCGCCCGTTATTTGAAGCATCTGAACCGTTACTACAACGGCAACTGGGAACTCGCCCTCGGCGCGTACAACACGGGTCCGGGCAACATCGACCGTGGCATCCGGCGCGGCGGCGCGGCCAGTTTCTGGGCGGCTTACCCCTACATCGCGCAGGAGACGCGCAACTACGTGCCGAACATCCTCGCGACGATCCTGATCGCGAAGAACCCTGCGAAGTACGGCTTCCACAACATTCGCCCCGATGCGCCGCTCGCTTACGACGTGGTCAACGTGCCTTCGGCGACGAGCCTGCAACTGATCGCCAGCGCGACGGACACGAGCGTTGACTATATCCGCAGCCTCAATCCCGAACTCCGGCGCGACACCACGCCGCGCGGCGAAAGCTACAACCTGCGCGTGCCTCCCGGTCGCGGCAAATCCTTCGTCGCGCTCTTGAAGCGCATTCCGGGCGACCGGCGCGAATCGGCGAAAGTTATTTCGGTTGCGCCCGGCGAAGACCTCCAATCGGTCGCTGCCCGCACGGGAACGAGCGTGGCGCAGTTGCAGATGTGGAACAGTGGCGTTGACCTGAAAGGCGGCGGCAAGGTCGTCGTCCCGGCAGGCTCGGTGCGCAGCGTCGCGATGGTGCGACCGCGCGGTAACGTCGGCAGCAGTCTGATCTCGGTGCGCGCTCGCGCCGGTGAGACGCTGGCGCAACTCGCCGCACGTCAGGGCGTCGGCGCAGACGAAGTGGCACGCCTCAACGCCATCTCGCCCGATGCGCCGCTCTCGGCTAATCAGGAGATCAAGGTTCCTTCGAAGTCGCCCGCTTCCACGAGCGGCGGCACGGCTCCTGTGCGGCGTCGCAGGTAAGTCGAACGAAGGCGGTTCAAGTGCAAAAGGATGAAGGATGAAGTTTTGAATTCATCCTTCATCCTTTTGTTTTATTCTCGCCCGCGCCCCGTCAGTCTTATTTTCGCCCGCCCCTCCGCCTCTTAAGTTTCGCATTGCTCGACACGTGCGCCCGCAAGTTTAAAGGCGCGCGGGTTCGCGCGTCCTCACTTAAGCCATGCTCTTTCGTACACAGTCAGCCGCCGTCTATGGCATTGACGCAGACCTCGTTGACATCGAAGTTGACCTGACGCCCGCACGCAACGAGGCCGACACGCCTGCGTCCGTCACCATCGTCGGGCTACCCGACGCCGCCGTGCGCGAGTCGCGCGAGCGCATCCGCGCCGCCATCAACAATAGCGCGTTCTTCTTTCCCTTTCACAAGACAACGATCAATCTCGCGCCCGCAGACGTGCGCAAGGAAGGCGCGAGTTTTGATCTGCCCATTGCGCTCGGCATCCTCGGCGCAAACGGCGACCTCGGCGAACGGGATCATCTGACCGATGCGCTCTCCGTCGGCGAACTCTCGCTCGACGGGCGCGTGCGCGCGATCAAGGGCGCGCTCTCCATCGCCATCCGCGCGCGCGACGCGGGCATCAGGTTTCTGCTGCTGCCCGAAGAGAACGCGACGGAGGCGGCGGTCGTCGCAGGCGTGGATGTGTACCCCGTGACGGACTTGCGCGCGGCGGTCGAACTCGTCGCCGCGCTCCGCAAAAGCGACG
>DASWNS010000445.1:0-2999 GCA_036399115.1 Pyrinomonadaceae bacterium
TTGATCGAGGATTCGCGCTCTGGAGAGCCGTAGAGATTCCGCCTGCGCCTCGCGCGCAAGCTCTTCCGGTGAAGAACTATTTTTCCGCAGACGCGCTTCCGCCGCCGCCTGCTGCCGTTCCAGAGCATCTTCCATCTGCCCCGCCAGCGCGTCGCCGTCCCATCCACCAGCCATTTCGTTATCTCCTTCCCGCGCCGCCCGCCAGCGCAGCACGGCATCATCCAAACTCGTCCAGCATTCAAGCCCGTCCATCCGAACGTATCAACCCGTTCACTCGTCCGTCCCGCTCCTGGCGCGCTCACGCTTCAGACGCGAGCGACGCGCCTTCGCTTCCAGCGTGCGCTCCTTCGCGGCTCGCGTCGTGCGCGTCGGCACGCGCCGCGCCGGGCGATGATTCAGACGTTCGACGCGCTCGCGTAGTTTTTGCAGACAGGCGGCCTTGTTACGGTGCTGGCTGCGCTCCTCTCGACAGGTGACGACCACGCCCGTAGGCAGGTGCGTAAGCCTGACCGCGCTCTCCGTCTTGTTGACGTGCTGGCCGCCGGGGCCGCTCGCGCGGAAGGTGTCAACCTCGCACTCGCGCAACAAGTCTTCGTCCGATTCCGGCAGTATGATCTTCACGTCAGAGGCTCTTCACATTAACTCGAACATTAATTTGAATGGACTGCTATCTAAGCGTCTGCCCTGTGCGACGCTCGCGCCGACAATGCCCCGTCGCGGCTCAGGCGAGTTTGACGACGTTCTTGATCCCTCCGGCCTTGCCCAGCAAAAGATCGCGGTGCTGCTCGATGGGCACGCGCGCCGTAATCAGCGACTTAACAACCTGCGGCCAGCGTGTGTTGAAGATGTCCAGATCGCGTATGGCGGCCTCGAAAGCGTCGCGCCCGGCGTTGACCGTGCCGAAGGCGATCTGGTTGCGCAGTACCAGATTGCGCATCAGCAGGTCGGTATCTACGGCGACCGGGGCTTTTCTTCCGGGCACGCCGGTGAAGACGAACACGCCGTTCGTGTCGAGAAACTTCATCACCTCGAAGGCGAGGCTCGACGCGCCGACCGCCTCATAGACGAGATCGAGTCCGCCCACCGCTTCGGCCAGCCCCTCGACCGTGTGCGTCTCCGCCGACAGGTACTTCGCGCCGAACGCTTCGACCAGCCGGGCTTTATCGCTCGTCGCCCCTTCTCTCGAATAGACGTGCGTATCGAACCCCGCAACCGAGAGAGCCATCGCGCCGAGCAGGCCGACTGGACCCGCGCCGAGTACCAGCGCGCGATGATGCAGCCACTCCTGTGTGCCGCCTGCGCCCGTTTGCGCCGCAACGCCGGGCGCGGCGGGTTTCTGCCCGCTTCCCGGCATCGGCACTTCCCAGGGCAGGCGTTGTTGCACTTGCCACACCTGCGTCAGAGCCTTCTCCGCAATCGTCAACGGTTCGATCAGCACGCCGACCTCGCGCAGGTGCGCGGGGAGAACGTTCATGTATCGCTCGTCGTCCACGACGAACTCGGTCATGTAGCCGTGCTGTTCCTTGATGCCGCGCTCTGTGAAGTCGCCCGTGAAGCAAAAATCCTGCCTGCCCATGCGGCACGCGGCGCAGGTGTCGTGCGGGCAAGGACGACGCACGGAAGCGACGACGAGATCGCCCACCTTCAAACGACTCACCGCATCTCCCGTCTCGACGACCTCGGACAGAGACTCGTGGCCGAGCACGAGAAAAGGAGAACCCAAAGGCGGCGTGCCGTACTCGAAGGCGCAAATCTCCTTGTCCGTTCCGCACACGCCGACTTCCAGCACGCGCAGTTTAACCTCCGTCGGCGCGTTGATGCGCGGCTCCTCCTGCTCGACGATCTTGACTTCCCTCGCTTCGGGAAAGACGGCAACTGCTTTCATAATTTTCACTCACTCGCCGAGCGCGGCATATTTGAAGATGCGGAATCTGTATTGCTGCTGCTGGCGGATGTTCTGCGCCACCGCGCCGTGCAGGTTCTCGTCCCAGTTCGTGTACTGTTCGACGAAACGATCCGCGACTGCGCGGTCGCCCTCGTACTGCACTTCGAGCACGCGCTTCAAAAGTTCGCCGACCGCATCGTGATACTTGCCGTAGTTGATGGAGAGCCGCTTCGTCTGCGGGTCGAAGCGCAGCACGCCGCGTTCGAGGAAGAAATTCCACTGCATGAGTTGCATGGTGTTGTAAGGCTGTGTGCGGCGCGGGCGGTTGTTCTGCAACACGCGCTGGATGCCGCTCGCGTAGAGCGAGCGCAACCCCGCGTCCGTGTAATAACCCTGCTTGCGCAACGCCTCGCCGACGTAGAGCGAAACGAGGTCGGCCTTCATCTCTTCCAGCAGGCTCGAATTCTCCTGCAAGGCCGTGTCGAGGTCGCGCCCGTCCTTCGTTTGATCGACGCCGAGGTAGTGGCCGACTTCGTGCCAGAGCGTGCGGTAGAAACTGCCGTCGAAGGTGAGTTCTCCCGCGTGCGCGGGCGCGACCGCCGCTCCCCAGGCGTTGCCGGAACCCTTAAAAATTTCCGGGTGGCGCATGATGTTCGCGCGCAAGAGGATGGTGCGCCCGTAGCGGCGCGCGAGATAATTTTCGTTCGGCAGAATCGTGGCGGTGTTTCCGCCGCGCGATTGCCCGAAGTCCGCGATCACGTCATAGACCCCGACCGGGATGTCTTCGCGCACGTTCTTGTGACGATTGTAGGGCAGCGAATTTTCGAGTGCCTGTATCCCCTTCATCGCGCGGCGCAAATCTTCCGTCTCCTTCTGCCGCGTGGCGAGCAGGCTGAAAGCGTAGAAGGCTTTGACGCCGTAGAGTTCGTCGTCATAGACCTCGTAAGAGCCGATCTGCGCGTTCAGATTTTTGAAGCGTCCAGTGATCCAGGCGGCGTCGCCCGACTCGTAATCGTCCGAGAGGAGATCGCGGCTGCGGTTGCGCAGGTAACGGGCGAACTGTTCGTCGTCCTTCTGCACGGCGTCTGCGGCTTCGTTCAGGAGCGCGTGGGAG
>DASWNS010000446.1:0-7971 GCA_036399115.1 Pyrinomonadaceae bacterium
TGTCCGAGCTTGATGTAGCCGAGGCCAACATCGAGAAGCGTCTGTATCTTCTGTTTGATCTGCGGAATGTTTTCGAGGAGCGGCAGAGCCTCTTCGACCGTCGTGTCCAGCAGCTCCGCGATTGATTTGCCCTTGTACTTCACCGAGAGCGTCTCGCGGTTATAACGCGCGCCGCGACACACATCACAGAGCACATACACGTCGGGCAGGAAGTTCATTTCGATGCGCTTCAAGCCGTCGCCTTCGCAGGCTTCGCAACGCCCGCCCTTGACGTTGAAGGAGAAGCGCCCGGGTTTGTAGCCGCGCTCGCGCGATTCGGGGAGCATCGCGTAGAGTTCGCGCAGGGGGGTGAACAGACCGGTGTAGGTCGCCGGGTTGGAACGCGGCGTGCGGCCAATCGGCGACTGGTCGATCTCGATCACCTTATCCACGTTGTCCAAGCCTTCGATTGATTCATACGCGCCGGGTTCGTTGAGCGAGCCGTAGAGATGTCGTGCGAGGGCGCGATAGAGTATGTCGTCAATGAGCGTTGACTTGCCCGAACCGGAGACGCCCGTGACGACCGTGAGCAGGCCGAGCGGAAACGTCACATCAATATCTTTCAGGTTGTGTTCACGCGCGCCGCGCACGGTGACGCTGTGGCCGTTCGGAGCGCGGCGGTGCTCCGGCAAATCGATCTTTTGCGCGCCGCAGATGTACAGACCCGTAACGGAGTTCGGATTGCAGGCCACCTCTTCCGGCGTTCCGACCGCGACGATCTCGCCGCCGTGCACGCCAGCCGCGGGGCCTATGTCTACGACATAATCGGCGCGGCGAATCGTCTCCTCGTCGTGTTCGACGACGAGCACGGTGTTGCCGAGGTCGCGCAGGGCGCAGAGCGTCTCGATGAGACGTTGATTGTCGCGCGGGTGCAGGCCGATGGAAGGTTCGTCGAGAACGTAGAGCACGCCGCGCAGTTGCGAGCCGATCTGCGTGGCGAGGCGTATGCGCTGGCCTTCGCCGCCGGAGAGCGTGGCGGAGGGGCGGTCGAGCGTGATGTAGCCGAGGCCGACCGATTCGAGAAAGCGCATGCGGTTGCGTATCTCGCGCAGGACGAGTCCGGCGATCTGTCGCTCGCGTTCGTTGAGCGTCAGTTTGTCGAAGACGGCGACGGCCTCTTCAATCGGGAGCGCGGTGTATTGCGTGATGCCTAAGCCGCCCACGCGCACGGCGAGCGATTCGGGTTGCAGCCGTTGACCCTGACACGCCGGACACTCGACGGGCGACACCAACTCCTCCAGAGCCTCGCGCACCTTCTCCGACGGCGCATCGTTCATACGCTCGCGCAGATGCCTGATCGCGCCCTTCCAATCGCTCTGATAAGTGTAGAGTCCCTGCCGGAAAGTGATCTGTCCTTCGAGGCCGTGAAAGAAAGCCTCGCGCGCCTGTTTAGGCAACTGCGAGAAGGGGACTGACGCGCTCGCGCCGAAGTGTGCGGCGACGGCGACGACCGCGCTTCTCAAATAAGCCGAGCCTTGCTTGTCAGCCGCGCCGAGGAAGATCAGCTTGTCGGCCTGTTCGGTCGGTTCGGGGACGAGTTTCACGGGGTCAACTTCGAGCACCGTGCCGAGTCCGTGACAACGCTTGCACGCGCCGTAGGCCGAGTTGAAAGAGAAAGAGCGCGGTTCGAGCGGCGGGATGTTGATGCCGCAATTCACGCAGGCCATGCGCTCCGAATACATCTTCTCTTCGCCGTCAACGACTGAGACGAGCACCGCGCCGTTCGTCAACTTCAAAGCCGTGCGGACGGATTCGGTGAGACGTTCGTTGATGCCCGGTTTGATGAGCAAGCGATCAACGACCGCTTCGATGGTGTGATTGCGCCGCTTGTCGAGCTTGATCTCTTCGTCGAGCGAGAGCAGTTCGCCGTCCACGCGTGCGCGCAGGAAACCGTCCTTCGCCAGTTTCTCCAGTTCCTTCTTAAACTCGCCTTTGCGCCCGCGAACTATCGGCGCGAGGATCATCACGCGCTCGCCTTCGGGCAGCGCGAGCACGCTCAGGACGATCTGTTCGACGCTCTGGCGCGTGATGGCCGCGCCGCAGATGTGGCAATGCGGCAGGCCGATGGAGGAGAAGAGAAGTCGCAGGTAGTCGTAAACCTCAGTCACCGTGCCGACCGTGCTGCGTGGGCTGCGCGAGACGGTCTTTTGTTCGATGGAGATGGCGGGCGAGAGTCCGTCAACCGAATCCACGTCCGGGCGTTCGAGTTGATCTAGAAACTGGCGCGCGTAGGCCGACAAGGATTCGACGTAACGGCGTTGGCCTTCGGCATAGATCGTATCGAAGGCGAGCGAAGATTTGCCGGAACCGGAGAGTCCGGTAATGACAGTCAGGCGGTCGCGCGGGATTTCGACGTTGATGTCTTTGAGGTTGTGCTGGCGCGCCCCGCGCACCGTGATGCGGTCAATTGCCATTGCTTAAATCTTTGCCAGTAGAGCTACAGACGTAAAATTTCGGGAGCGCAGAAACAGGTATTTTACGCGAGCCGACACAGCAGCGCAAGCAAGCCCGCCTTGATGGATTTTTTCTGCAACAAAAGCGAATCTTTGCCCGTCATACCGTGCAGTCCGCCAGTCCGTTCCGGGAGAGTCGTCAAATAATGGAACCTATCTGTTCCGAAAGAGCAATCAACTAATGGAGTTGAGCGCGCTGCGCGCCGTGAGCGTGGCCTTAGAAATTCCCGCTGATAAATTTAGGAGTAAACCTGTGAATCCCTCGTCGCCTCGTCGTCTCTCTACGCTCGCGCTCTGTCTTCTCTTTGCAGCGCAAACAACTTTCACGCAAACCACCGGCAAGACCCCGAAGAGAAACGCCGCCAACGCCGCCGCGCCCGCGTGCGACCGGCAACGCGCACTCGCGCTCGTACAGCAACAGGCCGGAGAGGCGAAGTCGTTCGAGCGTCCCGTCGGGCAGATCACAGTGATGACGCGCGCCGCCGAACTGCTCTGGCCTTACAATCAGGAAGCCGCCCGCGCCGTCTTCGCGGACGCGTTCCAACTCGCCACCACACATTTTCTCGCCAAGGGCGACGAGGCGAAGCACGAGGGGCGCGCGGCGATGATCATTCTCCCGGATCAACGTGTGGTCGTGATGCGAGCCATCGCCCGGCGCGATGCAGAGTGGGCGCGCAAGCTGGCGCTAGAGGCGGCGGAAGATACGCGGCGCGCGGCGGAGACAAAAGCTCCGCAAGTGCTCGGCGTGCAAAGCCCCGGCTATAAGTTGCTCGAACTCGCCTCGTCGCTCCTCACAATCAACCAGCCGGTCGCGCTCGAACTCATCCGCAAGAGTTTCGCCTACCCCGCCAACGTGACGCAGGCGCGACTCTTCTACGAACTCGCCCCCGGGAATCGAACGCTCGCCGACCAACTCGCGCGCGAAGCCATCACGACCTACGCGCAGAACGGCACGACCGAAGACCTCTCCTTCATCTCCGTCTACGCCTTCGGCCTGCCGGGCGCGATCTCGCCGCTCACCATGATGATGCATTACAAAGTGCCGCAGGGTTTCGAGCCGAACGCCGCATTGCAGGAGTTAGCCCTCAAAGCCTACGTGGCGCGCGCCGAGACGATCCTGAAAACTCCCGAACAGTATGCCGAGAACCCGAGCAAGTTCTGGCCTGAGACGATGCAGATGCTCGTCGCGCTGACGACGCTCGAACCGCTCGCGGCGCAACGCTTCCCGGCCTACGCCGAGCGCATCTCAGCCCTCAAGTCATCCATGCACACGGCCAACAACGAGAAGGAGCAGCAGCGCGCGGCGGAGTTTCTCCAAGGCCGGCGCGACCACGAGCGGGAGAGCAAGTTCGACTCGCTCATCGAAGAGATCGAAGGCGAGGCGACGCCTGAGAAGAAAGAGCGTCTGATCGCAAACGCCGCGCAGGTCGCCGAAACGATCACGCAACTCGAACAGGTCGAGACGCTCGCGCAGAAGATCGGCGAGTCGGAGGCGCGCCGCCAGTTGTCGAACTGGCTCAACTTCAGACGCACGCAACTCTTAGTCAAGGAAGGTCAACTCGACGAGGCGAAACGCGTGGCCGACCGCGTTGACGAACTCGACTCGCGCGCCATTCTCTATTTCGAGATCGCCAGAGAAGGCATCAAGAAACTGGAAGACAAACGCCGCGCCCACGAACTGCTGGACGAAGTGGCGACGGCAGCCGGTAAAGCTCCGAACACGCCCGTCAAGGCGCGCACGCTGCTCGGCATCACTCACCTCTACGCCGCGTTCGACGCCCTGCGCGCCGCCGAAGTGATGGCCGACGCCGTGAAGACCATCAACACGCTCGACGATCCAGACCTCAGCATGGGCTTCATCCTGCGTCGCATCGAAGGCAAGAACTTTTCCGTCTATAGCGGCTACAACGTTCCCGGCTTCAATCTGGAGAACAGTTTCCACGAACTCGGTCCCCGCGATTTCGACGGCGCGCTCTCGCTCGCGCGCAATCTCACAGACCGCGCCCAACGCGCCATCGCCATCCTCGGCCTCTCCGCGCAATGCCTCAAACAGACGCCGAAGCCGGGCGCGCCCGTGAAGAAAGAGGCGAAGCCGGGGAACTCCGAGAAGCCCGTCGGGTAAGACCCTTGACACCTTTTACGCGCGGCTCCTACACTCTCGCGGCAAGAAGCTCATGTCGTTCGGAGTCGAGGTTGTAGGCCGTCTCGCAACCCATGCGAGACAAAAGCGAAAAGGGGGTTGAAGAGGGTGAATCTTCCAAACGCGTTGACGCTGTCGCGCATCTTCGTCGTGCCGCTGCTTGTCGCGGTGCTCTTGACGCCGTTCTCGGAAGATTGGCTCGGCGTGCCGCGCCACCTCCTCGCCGCCGGACTTTTTCTCGCCGCCGCTTTCACAGACTATCTCGACGGCCACATCGCACGACGCCGCCAGCAAGTCTCGCGTCTCGGCCAACTGCTCGACCCCATCGCAGACAAACTACTCATCTCCGCCGCGCTCATCTCGCTCGTCGAAAACCGGCTCGCGCCGGCGTGGGCGGTCGTCATTATCATCGGGCGCGAGTTGGCCGTCTCGGGTCTGCGTTCGATTGCGGCGGCTGACGGCTTGGTGATCGCCGCCTCGCGGATGGGCAAGTTCAAGATGGGCGCGCAGGTGTTGGCGATTGCACTCCTGATCCTGTCGAGCGTGCACGGCGCGCCGCCCGTGGCAAACTTCGGGCAGGCGTTTCCGGCGATTCAGGTCTGGTCTGTGCCGGAACTACGCGAGGCCGTGCGTCACCTGCTGGACGGAGGCGCGACGACGGCCACCGACTGGCAAGTCCTGCTCTACACGCTCGGACGCGCGACGCTCTGGGTCGTCGTGCTCTCGGCCTGTCTCTCAATGTATCAATACTTCCGCGCCTTTTATCAATCCGCCGTGGAACGCGCCGCGCTCGAACGCGAAGCCCTGCGCGCCGCAAAGACAACTCCGCCCGTCGGAGTCGAAGCGCGAACTCAGACGGGCGGTTGAATGTCTGTCAATTGAATCGGCTTTAGCGTGATTCGCCGGGCGACGCTGCGATGCGCTCCGACTCGGGCAGGGGCGGGTCGTTCACGTCAGCCGGAAGACCTTGTTTGTCCGCCGCGCGTATGATCCCGTCTTCCAGAGAGAAGTAGAACGAACGCCTCCCGTCCGCAGGATACTTCGCGGGCGCAGCCGTTACAGCAAACGTCTCGCTCGTCGTCGTCACGTTAAAGCCGTAGCCGTCCTTGAGGCCGCCCGCCAGTTCGGCGTCGATCAGTCTCTCCTCCTTCAACTCCAGCATCGTGCCGAAGCGCCCCTTGCCCGTCGTCGCCTTGAATTTAAGTTCAGCCTCCGCGAGCGTGCGCAGGTGATAGACGGCGGAACTCTCCTTCGCCGCAAGCCCCGCCGTCAGGTTCGGGAGCGCAGCCGACGCCACCACGCCAACCAGCACGAAGAGCGTCAGCAATAAGATGGTCGTCAGAATGCAGCGAGGCATAGCGTTTTACTTCACTTCCACGAAGTCGCCCGTGTGAATCTCCTGCGCGACGCGCGTGATTACGGCGGTTGCCGTGCGCGCCTGCACGTTCAACACCACGATCTCGCCGACGATCTTGCGCGGCATCGCAGGCCGACGCCGTTCGGTCTTGTGCGTCGTGACCATCGGGCCGTGAATGCCGGTGCGGTTCGGGTGCTCGACGCGCTGCGCCTTGATGGAGAACTTGCCGCCGCGAAAACGCTCGCTCTCAAAACCGTAGTTGGCCGTCGGCGTCACCTCTTCCTCGCGGAAACGCGAGATGTCGCCCGTTCCCGTAGGGCGATAGACGGTGAGGCGGTCGCCTTCTTTGACATTATCTTCCTTGCCGAGGTCTATATAGACGATCTGGTTGCGCGACAGCATTTCGCGCCCGTCGCGCGCCAGCACGATGCGCCCGTTCTGTTTACCGCTCGGGTCTGCAAAACGGTCGAGGTCGCCGATTTCGCCCATCGGCGGCGAGACGCGATAAGGCACGCCGCGCAGCAAGTCGCCGAGCAGGATCAGGTCGTTGCACTCGCTCGTGATGATCGCGACGGACACGTTCTCCTTCACCACCGTCACGCGCACCCGACCGATCTCCTGCGTGTAGACGCCGAGCCACCCGGATTTATGTGTGAGCTTCGTGGTGAACTGGCCGCGCGGGCGCACGACCTGAAACTCCTGCCCGACCTTGACGCCCTGTTGCGCACCCGCGTTGATGAAAACTATATCGTTGACGCTGTAGGCCGGCTTCTCCTGCTCCTGTTCGCCGCCGACGATCTCAAATCCGTTATAGTTCGGCGCGTACTCGATGTAACCGCCGCAAATCAGTTCGGTTTCGACAGCCGCGGGCATCTGTGCCGGCGCGTTGACGGCGGACGCGCCGGTTTTCGTCTCGTTCGCGGAATCGGCAGGGGTCTGCGCCTCTACCGGAGCGAGCGCGAAGCAGAAAACGAAAAGTAGTGCGGCCATGCCGCTCAGGCGCGAAAAGTGTTTAGGGGTGTGCACGGAACTTCTCCTGAATGGTTAAAGGAAAGTGAACGCTTCGGACAAAGTTGGACAAGGCTCAAAACTGAGCCGCAGAGGCTTTGAGTAGCATCTACACGGGCGTTGGGATGAGGTGAGAGCCGTGCGGGCGTCTGTGGCCGCACGACACAGGACAGTTCAATCCTACTTGGTGGCGGCGCAGAGCGTCAACAAATTTCTTCAAACTGACCGCCCCGCCGTTCGAAATCAGCGCAGACCCTCGCTGCGGCTTGCGTTTTACGGGAGCTATTGTTACTATTCGCGTTTTGTCGGAAGTGCTCGGAGCGATCCGTGTGTGCCGGCGTAGCTCAGTTGGTAGAGCATCTGATTTGTAATCAGAGGGTCGGGGGTTCGAGTCCCTTCGCCGGCTCCAACAGATATTTGGACAAACAGTGCAGGGGTGGTCGAGTGGTTAATGGCACCGGGCTGTAAACCCGGCAGGCTAACGCCTTACGTAGGTTCGAATCCTACCCCCTGCACCAGAAGATGAAGAGGCTGGAGGTCAGAGGTTAGAGGTCAGTTATTGCAACTAACCTCTGACCTTTAGC
This sequence comes from Pyrinomonadaceae bacterium, assembly GCA_036399115.1. GTDB lineage: Bacteria > Acidobacteriota > Blastocatellia > Pyrinomonadales > Pyrinomonadaceae > JAIVJZ01. Next base: position 7,582 of record DASWNS010000446.1, read on the forward strand.
CTCTGACCTCTACGTTTTAGCGGGAGTAGCTCAGTTGGTAGAGCATCAGCCTTCCAAGCTGAGGGTCGCGAGTTCGAGCCTCGTCTCCCGCTCCACACTTTACGTGTGGTTAAGGGCGCAAGCGCAGCAGTTAGAGACGCGCCCGCGTAGCTCAGGGGTAGAGCGCCTCCTTGGTAAGGAGGAGGTCATGAGTTCAAATCTCATCGCGGGCTCCATACAAACTGACGGTTTACATCACACAACTTTTTAAAGAGGCTATCTCACAATGAGCAAGGAGAAATTCGACCGGTCGAAGCCGCACGTCAACATCGGCACCATCGGGCACGTCGATCACGGGAAGACCACCTTAACGGCTGCGATTACGAAAGTCTTAGCCAAACATAACCCCAA
>DASWNS010000447.1:0-3347 GCA_036399115.1 Pyrinomonadaceae bacterium
CAACAGCAACAACAGCAACAACAGCAGCAACAACAGCAGGAAAACTTAATGCCTGAATCGGGTGCCCGGTGATATAGTGTGCGCCGCACGGGCATCCCGTGCGCGGGAGAAACGAGAGACGACGGACAGAGACGGCTACAAGCCAAGAAGTATCCCGCTCCTTGCACCAGATGAAGCGTCTGCGCCGCTTTAAGTCGTCATCACACGACACGCGGCAGTCGCCTTCGGTCGGCGCACACCGCAGGCTCAGTTCTTTACGGTCTGTTAACCAACAGGGGAGATGTGTTCCATGAGGATGAGGGGAGAACGACGCCGCCCCGCGTCCGGCGGGCGATGCAGGGCGGTGCCGTCGCGCCTGTTGGTATTAGCTGTCTCCCTTTATTGCCTTATCCCGCAACTCTCTTTCCTCCCTCTCGAATCACACGCTCTCTCCGCGACTTCACACACTGAGTTTGTGACGCTCACGCCCGGCAAGCCCGTTGCGGCTTCGACGGCGCGCGGGACGGTTCAGTCGTTCCAAGTCTCACTCGGCTCCGGCCAATTCCTCAGGGCATCAACTTCACAGGAGAAGAGCAATCTACACGTCACGCTCTACGACCCCGGCGGGCGGAGACTCAGCGAATTCGTCTGCCTCCGGGGAGAGACGAGCCACATCAACTTCGTCGCCGAAGTCGCAGGCACCTACCGCTTCGACGTGGCTCCGCTCGGTGCGGAACCTGACGGCAGGGGCTATGAGTTCGCCGTCCGTGAGATTCGTGCTGGCGAAGAGCGGGACCAGTTCAGGGTTGCCGCCGCAGCCAGCCAGTCGGAAGGCGCACGGCTGCTGCTCGAATGGCGTGAGGAGTCGCTCAGGCGTGCAGTCGAAAGCTACGAGAGCGGGTTGCGTCTCTGGCGTCAGGCCGGGGAGCGCGGCGGCGAGTTTTATACGCTGCGGAAACTCGGCGAAATTCGACGTTCTCTGGGCGAGTTGAAAGAGGCTCTAGACTTTTACCAGCAGGCATTGAAACTCAGCCGCGAGGTTAGAGACGCGCACGGCGAGGCTGCGACCCTCAACGATAACGGTCACGTTCTGCTCTCGCTCGGACGCAACGAAGCGGCGCAGGATATTTTCCAGAAGTCGCTCCGGCTAAGCCGCGCAATCAATGACCGGCGGGAGGAGGCGCGCGCGCTCAACAACATCGGCGAGGTCTTCTACGCTTTAGGCAAACTGGATAAGTCAATCGAATACTACCGTCAGGCACAGGCCATCTGCGTCGAAACCGGAGACGAGCGCGGCCTCGCCCTGTCGCTCCTGAATTTAGGCTACAGCTATTCCGACTTAAGTGAGACGGCACGCGCTCTGGAATTCTACGAACAGGCACAGAGACTCTGGCGGCAGATCGGCGACCGCCGTAATGAGGCGCACACTCTAACTGCCCTCGGCAGCCTCCACGCCAAGAGCGGCGAGAAACAGTCGGCGTTGAGCCTCTATGAGCAGGCTCTCCAACTCTTCCTGTCGATGGGCGAAAAGGTCGGTCGCGCTTTCGTCCTGAACGGCATCGGTTACGTCCACTTCCAACTCGGTGAGACGGAGAGATCGCTCGAAGACTATCAACAGGCTCTAACGCTCTTGAGGGAGGCAGGCTACCGGGAGGGCGAAGCCAATTCGCTCAGGAGCCTCGGCGATATTTCCTACACGCTCGGCGACATGAAGGCTGCGCTCGCGCATTACCAACAGGCTCTCGATGCCACCCGCGCAATGGCCGACCAGCGTTTGGAGCCTTACGTGTTGAAGGGCATCGCCGCCGTCTACGAACGGCTCGGCAAGCAGGCGGAGGCACGCGGCTACTACGAGCGCGCGCTCTCTCTCCAGCGGAAGGGCGGCGACAAGCGGGAGGTGGCTTATACGCTTAACAGCCTTGCCCACTTCGACCTCGACACGGGACGCGGGCGGGCGGCGCGCGCGAGGCTTGAGGAAGCCCTACGACTTAACCGCGCCGCCGCAGACCCCTCTGGCGAGTCGCTGACGCTCTACAACTTCGCACGCTTCGAGCGCGTGCGCGGCAATCTCGCGGAGGCGCGCGCGCATGCGGAAGCATCTCTCGGTCTGGTCGAGTCGCTGCGCACGAAGGTCGCCAGCATGGACCTGCGCGCCTCCTACTTCGCCTCCATTCACCAGCGCTACGAGTTCTACATCGACCTGTTGATGTCGATGCACAGCGCGCAGCCCGGCGCAGGTTTCGACGCGCTGGCGTTTGAAGCCAGCGAGCGCGCCCGCGCCCGTTCGCTGCTCGAAACCCTCTCTGAAGTGCGGGCCGGCGTCCGGCAGGGCATCGATCCGTCGTTACTCGAACGGGAGAGACAACTACAACAGACACTCAACGATAAGGCCGAACGACAGATGTTCCTGCACGGCCAGCAGAACAGAGAGGCGGCTGCCGCGCTGGCGAAAGAGATAGGGCAGATTACGACCGAGTACGATTCGGTACGGGCGCAGATTCGCGTCGCCAATCCCCGTTACGCTGCGCTGACGCAGCCGCGCCCCCTCTCTCTGAATCAGATACAACAGCAGTTGCTCGACGATGACACACTGCTCCTCGAATACAGTCTGGGCGAAAAGCGGAGTTACGTCTGGGCTGTCACGCGCGCCGGGCTGGCGAGCTACGAACTGCCGGGGCGCGCGGAGATCGAGGGCGCGGCACGTAACCTTTACGAACTGCTGGTTGCGCACCAGCCCATCGCGGGCGAAACCACGGAGCAGCGTCGTGCGCGCGTGACGGCTGCGGGAGAACAATACTGGAATAGAGCCAGAGCGCTCGCCGTCATGGTGCTCGATCCGGTGGCCGGTCATCTCAGTAGCAGACGGCTGTTGGTGGTACCCGATGGTGCGCTGCAATATGTTCCTTTCGAGGCTTTGCCTGACCCGGTAGCACACGCCGCAGGCACACAGGCCGACGTATCCGCCGACCAGCATCCCTTCGCTCCCTTGATCCTCCGGCACGAGATCGTTAACCAGCCGTCGGCCTCCGCACTCGCGTTGCTGCGAGGCGACACCGCGCGCCGCCAGCAGGCGACCCGAAAGGCAGTCGCCGTGCTCGCTGATCCCGTCTTTGAACATAACGACCCACGGCTGAAACTCGCCAGCCGGGGAAGGCCGACTTCGGACGACGAGCCTGCTCGACCGGGCGAGACGTATGTGGTTTTGAGAGACGCCGGGATGTTGTCGGCTGATGGGCAGTTGCCGCGCCTGCTGGCCTCGCGTCAGGAGGCCGATTCGATTGTCGCCGCCGCCGCCTCGTTGGAATCGCTTAAAGCGGTGGGCTTCAATGCCAGCCGCGAGATGGCGATGAGTCCTGAACTCAGCCGTT
>DASWNS010000448.1:0-5248 GCA_036399115.1 Pyrinomonadaceae bacterium
TGCGCCACGGCCCGTCCATCTCCATCTGCGAAAAGCCGATGACCTTCTTGCCGCCCTTCTGCCCGCTGCCTCCGCTCGCCGCGCCCCCGCCGCCGCTACTGCTCTCTTTACGACAACCGCCCAAAGCTAGCGCGACCAGAAACAGCATCGCTATCAAGACCGTCAAAGACTTTCGCCTGCTGCCTGTTGATTTCATGTTTCACCTTCTCTCGTGATTTAAGTTTCCGCGCGATATAGAAATTTTCGTCTATTCGCCCCGCGCGTTCGTCTTGCGCGTGGGCGCGATGCGCAGCCATTCAAACTTTCCTGCCGCGCCCGCCGCGCCCCCCGCCGTTAGCGCGACGCGCACGCCCCTGTCCCACGGCGGCAGATACTCGCCGTCAATCTCCTCGCCCACGTTGCGCCAACGGTTCCCGTCCGCGCTGATGGCGAAACGATACCTGCGCCCATTGTTCGCAGTCATGCGTATGTGAACGAGCGGCGACGTGATGGCATCATTGATGGTCGCCACCATCTTCTGTTCGTTCTTCTCGCGCCGCCACAGGATGATGTTGCGCCCGTCTACAACTGCGCCGAGCGCGTTCTCCGCGTCGCCGTAGGCGGAGAGGCCGGCGAGCGCGCCGCGACGCATCCCGCGCGTATCGATCAGAGTGGTCGCTTCATAATCGCCGAGCGTCGTCGTGCGCGCGACGACCGCTCCGGCGGGGCTGGTCGTCTGCTCAATGGCGGGCGAGAGAATGAGACGACCGCCGCGCACGCGCTCCGTGCGCATGACGGGTTCGTTCGCCTGCGGCCACTGCCAGCCAGGCTGTAAGACGGGCGCGGTGAAGTCGTCGAAGAAATAGTGTTCGGCGTTTCGTTCGGCGAAGCCGTGCGGCGAGGGCGCGCGCGTCGAAGCGCCTCTGCCGTTGTTGATCGTCGGCCAGCCGTTCGCGCCCCAACGCACTTCGTCGAGCAACGCCTGCCGCCCGACGTAGACGAAATCCTTCGCGTCCATCGCGTGATACATCATGTAGTCGCGCCCGCGCGCGTCTGAAACAATCGTGCCGTGACCGGGGCACTTGAACGCGTCGTTGCCCGCGAGGATCGGGTTCGCGGGGTTCTTCTCCCAGGGTCCCAGGAGTTTGCGCGCACGCGCGACGCCGATCTGGTAGTTGCACTCACGCGCACAACAGAAGTTGCCCGAATAGAACATGTAGAACCACCCGCCGCGCCGCACGACCGCCGGACCTTCGACCAGATCGCCATAGGGCAGCGAGGCATGTTTCTCCCACGGCTGATCGTTGCGAATCAACTCCTGCCGCTCGCCGACGAGGCGTGTGCCGTCCGGCGAGAGCCGCTGCGCCCAGATGGGCGTCGGCACGCTCTTGCTGTTGCCGTCCTCTTTCCACAAGAGATAACGCTGCCCGTTTTCGTCTCTGATCGGGAAGCCGTCAATCGAGCCGACTTCCTGACAGACGAGCGCACCGTGATCAGTGTATGGACCCTGCGGTCTTCGCGCCGTGGCGACGGCGACGCAGAGCGGCCCGTCCTTCTTCTTCGCCGTGTAGTAGATGTAGAAGCGACCGCGATCTTCGGAGATCTCCGGCGCCCAGTAATTGCCGACCGACCACGCGGGACGCTTCTTGAAGACCGAGCCGACGACGCGCCAGTTGACGAGATCGCGCGAGTGCAGGATGGGAAACTCCGGCGCCCACTCGGAAGAGGTGGCCGTCGCCCAGTAGTCCTGCCCGACGCGGATCACGGACGGGTCGGGGTAGTCGCCCGCGAGCGCGGGATTCGTGTAATTCGTGCGCGACTGCTGTTGTGCCGCGACGCCTGCCGAGCACGCCGCGAAGAGCGCGACGATGAAGGTTGTCCGGCGCAGCACGCTTCTGACCGTTTGTGACGGCAGCGAAGATTTGAGTTCTGTGATGTGCATTTTTAGATTGACCCTCGTTCCATACAAAAATGGCTCCGGACGCTTTTCGATTAACTCCGAATCACGTTCGCGCCGTCGCGCGGCTTTGTCTCGACGTTCAAGTCGCCGTCCGTCGCCGGGCGCACGGGCGCGCGGGCGGTTGAAGCGCGTGCGACGAGGCGCGTCGAGATGTGTATATCCGTTCCCTGCTGCTCCGAATGCTCGATGCTGGCGATGAGCACTTCGACGGCGCGGCGTCCGAGTTCTTCGCGCGGCAGGCTCACGGTCGTCAAGGGCGGCGCGGCAAGCTGTGCGAAGGCGATGTCGTCGAAGCCGACGATGGACACGTCGCGCGGCACTTCCACCCCGCACTCGCGAAACTCCTGCATCACGCCGAGCGCCATCATGTCGTTGGCGACGACCACGGCGGTCGGCATCTCGTCGCCGCGTTCCATCAAGGCGCGCGCGGCGCGTCGCCCGCCTTCGAGTTTGAAGTCGCCGTCGTAGATTTGCGGCGAGGCTTCGGGCAGGTGGCGCGCGAGCGAAGCGCGAAAAGCATCGAGCCTTTTCTCCGCCGAACGCAGGTGGCGAGGCCCGCCGACGAAAGCGACCTCGCGATGACCGAGCGCGACGAGATGCACGATGGCCTCCTCGATCCCCGTGCCGTAATCCACGACGATGTTGTTCATGCACTGCCCCGCGCTGCCGAGATCGAGAAAGACGACGCAGACCCGACGCCGCGCCAGTTTTTCGACGAGCGCGGTGTCGAGTTCCGAAGTCATCAAGGCGACTCCGGCCACCTTGCGCTCGATCAAACGCTGCATGTAGCTCGAAGTGCGTTCGGCCTCATAGTTCGTGTTCGACAGGATCAGGTCGTAGCCGCGTTCGAAGGCCGCCGTCTCGATTGATTTGACGAGTTCGGGAAAGAACGGGTTCGAGATGTCGGAGATGATCAGGCCGAGCGTGTTGCTGCGCCCCGAAGCGAGTTGGCGCGCGTGCGCGTTCGGGTAGTAGCCGCACCGTTCGATAGCCGTGAGCACACGCTCGCGCGTCTCGTCCGACACGAACCTCGTCTTGTTGATGACGTGTGAGACGGTCGCCGTCGAAACGCCCGCCTCCCGCGCCACATCTTTAATTCGCATGATCAAACAGTGACAAGTGACAAGTGACGGGTGACAAGTTAAGACAGTGACGAGCGACGGGTGATGAGTGACGAGTTAAAACAGAAGAAATCTTGTCTTTAAGTTTGTCTTTCATCTTGTCACTCGTCACTCGTCACTGGTCACTTCCCGTGCTCCTGCGCCCGCCTCCGACACGTAGATGCCGGGTGGTTGGCCGATGGCCTCTGTGTATTCGCGCGTGATCGTCCCGGTAAACTCCGCGAGCGCGGCGCGGCGGACGAGGTTGACGGTGCAGCCGCCGAAGCCGCCGCCCGTCATGCGTGCGCCGAGCGTCGCGCCGCCGCCGAGCGACATGGCGATGTCAACCAGCAGATCGAGTTCGCGGCAACTGACTTCGTAGTCGCGGCTGAGCGAAGCGTGGCTGGCGAGCATCAATTGCCCCATCTCTGCGAGCCGCCCGCCCGCCAGCGCATCGGCGGCGGCGAGCGTGCGCGCGTTCTCCGTCACCACGTGGCGGCAGCGTCGCCCGACCACTTCGGGCAGCGCGCTTTCGTACTTCTGCAAATCCGCCGCGCTCACATCGCGCAGCGCGCGGATGCCCTCTAAGCCCGCGCCACGAAGCAACTCCACGCCCTGTTCACACTCCGCGCGGCGCGTGTTGTACTCGGAGGCAGACAGTTCGTGCTTCACGCGCGTATCGCAGATCGCAATGACCGTCTCGGTCGTGTCAACCGGGATCGCTTTCGTCTCCAGCGTGCGACAATCGATCAGGAGCGCGTGACCCGCCTGTCCGAGCGCGGCGATGAATTGATCCATGATGCCGACCTTCGCGCCGACATACGTATGCTCCGCTTCCTGTCCGGCGAGTGCGAGTTCGATCCGGTCAACTTCGATGCCCGCGACGGAGGCGAGCGCGAGTCCCGAAGAGACTTCGAGCGCGGCGGAAGAGGACAGCCCCGCGCCGACGGGAACGTCCGAAGAGAGAGCGAGATCAGCCCCGCGCAGGCGCACGCCGCGTCGTTCTAAAGCCTGCGCGATGCCCTCGATATAGTCGAGCCAGATGCCGCGCTCGCGTTCCCCCGGCGCGTCGAGGTCGAACTCCACGCGTTCGTCCACGTTCAGAGAGTAGAGGCGCACGCGTCGATCATGGCGCGGGCGGGCGGCCACGCACGTCTCCCTGTCAATCGCCATCGGCAGCACGAAGCCGTCATTATAGTCCGTGTGCTCGCCAATCAAGTTGACGCGACCGGGGGCGCGAAACAGGCGCACGGCCTCGCCCTGCGACGTGCCGTACAGTTCTTGAAAGGCGCGCCGGAGCGCAGCGCGGTCAATCAAAGGCTTGTCTCCTCCCGCGGTTGCGGCGGCGTCGTTAACGGTTTGTCACCCGCCTTGTCGCCGCTGTTGTTAGTGCTGCTACTGCCGTCGCCGCTGTCGTCAGCGCGTCTTGTCTGCCAGACAACCGGCTCGACGTGCCCGCGCAGTTCGGCGGCCTTCTCTTCGGCGAGCGTGTCGTTGATGAACAAGCCTGCGCCCGTCTCGCTGCCCGCCAGATATTTGAGTTTCGTCGCCGTGCGCAGCGGCGGGTAGAACTCGATGTGAAAATGGTAGTGCTCGTAGTTTGCGCCGTCCGTGGGTCGCTGGTGCAAGACCATCATGTAGGGGAACGAGAGGTTGAAGAGTTTATCGTAAGCGACAAGGACGGTCTTGAGTATGGAGGCGAGCGCGCGTTGCTCGTCCGCATCGAGATCGGTCAAGGCCTGGAGGTGGCGCGTGGAAGTGACGTGCACCTCGTAAGGGTAGCGCGCGAAGAAAGGGATGTAGGCGGCGAAAGCCTCGTTCTCCGCAACGATGCGCCGCCCGTCGCTCCGCTCTTCGTGGAGAATGTCGCAGAGCAGGCAACGGCGCGTCTCGTCCATGTGACCGCGCGCGAGCGCGAGTTCGCGTTCGAGGCGCGGGGGGATGAAGGGGTAAGCGTAAATCTGGCCGTGCGGGTGATGAAGCGTAACGCCGATGGCCTCGCCTTTGTTCTCGAAGATGAAGACGTACTTGGCAAACTCGCGCGCGCTGAGTTCGCGGAAGCGGTCGGTCCAGACTTGAATGAGTTTATAGATCTGTTCGACGGGTTCCTGCGCGAGCGTCGAATTATGGTTCGGCGTATAGACGAGAACTTCGCAGATGCCCTGACCGGGGCGCACCGGGTAAAGTTCCGAGGCTTCGACGGCGGGCG
>DASWNS010000449.1:0-19915 GCA_036399115.1 Pyrinomonadaceae bacterium
CAGGCGCAGGTTCAGATGGAAGCTGTGTGGGGCGGTCAGCCGAGGGGCAAACTTCCGGCGACGGCTCTCAGCAAAAGCAACTGCGGCATTCGTGTCTACCTTGAGCAGTTTCTCGGGATCAGGTTCCCGGCAACGATTGAAAGCCTCTACCCCCGATTCTTCGTGACGGTGCGGCTCGCGCTGGAAACAATCGTGCGGCGGGCTCAGGGTGAGAACCGGCGGGTGACGTCGGACGAAGCCGAGCAAATCTTCGCGCGCGCCTTCCCCGACGACGAGCCTCTCGGTCACGCCCACTACAAGATTTACCGGCGCAAGGGCGCGGCGTACGCCGCGCGCTTCGCACGGGCATATGAACCGCAACCGCACGCGCTCGAATTTTTCGACACGGAAGATTTAATCAACAGAGCCGAAGATGAGTTATTGCCCCTGAGGCTCGATCTGGTGACTTATTACAGGGGCGAAGCAGGACAAGCGCACGCGATCCTATTCCGCCCCGAGTCGTTCGAGAAGAAATCCAAGAATGGGACGGAACTCGCGTGGAGCAGCGTCGAAGGCACCACGCGTAAGAGGATGTCTTTCGTGCTGCTCAGGAAACTCGACGCGAATTTGCGACCTTGGATCTACTCCGGTGAGGACGGGAAAATTTACGAGTACAAGTGGAATAGCCGTAACCCTACGGCGATGGACGACGACGCAGCGTGGGCTAAGGGGCGTCTCAAGGCATTCTCGCGCGGGCGTTTCGAAACAGTCGTCGATGAGTTCATATGCGACACTCGGTGCCGCTGCCGCGTCCCCTGCCCGTTCTGGATGAAGGCGATATGAAAAACTGGTAAAAGCACAAAATGTAGTGCACATGGGACAACGACTGTCCGTATATAGGTGTAGGGGCGGAATAAGCCGTCTCTACACTTTTTACTTTTTGGGAGACAAAAGACATGTCAGAAGAGAGAACTCAAGGTCAGGATAAGGACAAGGACAAGGGCAAGCAGCCCCGCGTCACGCTGCAGGTGCAGACGCCACGCGGGCTGTGGAGCAGGACCGCCCCGGCGGACGCCGCGAAGCGCCCCGTCTACGAGATTTCGACGAAGGTAGCGCAGGTCCTCACCGACGCGCGCGCGGTCTTCAAATTCACGGAGTCGGACAACAAGTACGTGCTCCTCCAGGGCTCGGCGGCTCTCGACCCGGAGCGCCCGCTTGCCAGTTACCACTTCGCCGACGACACGCTGCTCGTCCTGTCGGTGCAGGGGGGGAACGCCTGATGAGCGTCGAGCCGGCGGTGTCGCTCGACGCCATTACCACCGAGCTGGCGGACGCGGTCCCGTACGCCGCGTCCGCCGGACTCGCCCTCGACGTCTCGGCGCTCAGCGAAGGCGACCTGCGCTTTTACGTCACCTTCTACAACCGGGCGGGCGTCAAGTTTTACGCCGAGTTCGACTGCCGGGACTACCCGCTTTACCCGCCGACGATTGAGTTCACGGACGAGACGCGGACGGCGAGGGGCATGCCCTCACTCTACCCGGGCGGCTTCCACCCGACCCCGTGCGTCTGCATGCGCTACAACCGTAAAGCTTATACGGAGCGCGGCGGTCCGCATGGGGACTGGCGGCTTGTCGACTGGCACCTCGCCACGCCCGGCGGCGGTCCGATTGAGACGCTGGCGATGATTATCAGCGACATGCACACGAAGATACTCGACTCGCCAGGGAGGATGGGCTGATGAAAAATTTGATGGGAAGACTTAAATCGATGATGAGTCGCAAGAAGGTAAAGACGAGGGAGGAACTTCTGCAGCCCGTGGTCTACATCACCGACACGCTGCTGGCGGAGACGGGAAGGCTCATCGCTAGTTTCGCCGAAGGCAGTGAGTCGGAAGGCGTGGTCTACTGGTTCGGTTTCGAGTTGGGCGATAAAGCCGTCGTAACGACACTGATCGTTCCCAACGCCAACACCTCACACGGATGCATTTCGACCTCGCCGGGGGCGAACGGTGAAGCTCTTGGCGTCATCGTCGGAACCCCGCTGGTGCTGCTCGGTCAGGCGCATTCTCACCCGGGTGAACGGGTGCGCCACTCGCCCGTCGATGATCGGGAGACTTTCGCTCGTTTCGACGGCGGGTTGTCTGTGGTCGTCCCACATTTCGCTCGGCGCGGCGTCGACCTCAGTCGCTGCGGCGTTCACCGGCACGTCGACGGCGCGTTCAAGTTCATTAGACCGGAGCGTGTGGGCGAACATGTCGTGGTAGTCCCGGGTCAGGCTGATTTGCGGCGGCGCGAACAGGAGGGGCGGATTCGGAAGGAGAAGGCCAATGTCGTTGGTTGAGCTGAGTGAAATTAACAGGCGGTGGGCGACGCCCGAACTCTTCTACGCTGAGCGCGACAACCGCACGATGCTCGAAGTTCAAGACTTGGCTCGGTACGCCGCCCGACCCGTCGAGATTCGCGTCGACCCGCGTGAGGCGCACGAGCTAGCGGTCCAGCGGATGACCCTGCTGGCGTGCAACCTGACGGCGCGGTGGGCTAGGGAAATACGCGTGGTACTGCCGCTGGGCGTGAGGCTCGCGTCGTGCCTGAGGCGTGACGGATGGGACACACTTGATTTGAGAGTCATCAGCGAGATGCAGGCGGCAGACCCGTTCGGGCGTTTTATGGTGCTTTCGCCCGGCGAAGTCCGCCGGAGCGATCTTATCGAGAGACCCCTGCGCTTACGCATAGGGTCTTGGCGCGAACCGCTGCCTGTCGGCGAGGAAATTTCAGCCGATGACTATGTCATCACCGCGTCGGGCTGGTCAGCAATCGGGAGGCGCGGGCGCGGTCTCGGGGACGAAGACCGAGGGCACTCGAGCGCCGTCTCCGCAGCCGCCGGGCTCGCAGCATCAATCGGCGTTGCTGACATTTTCAAGCGCGCCATCGGGCACGGCCGGGAGCACTGGGTGACAGACTTTGCGTGGTGTATGTGGTCACACACGCTGACTCAGGACGTTCCCGCCAGAATCAAAGATTCACATGTGTCGGAGGAACTGGACCTTGGCCAAACGCTACTTGCTGGAGTGGGTGCCATTGGCTCCGCTCTAGTGTACTTGATGGATATGATGGATCTGCGGGGTGGGCTAACCCTGCTCGACCGTGACCGCGTAGAGTTGTCGAACCTCAACCGCTCGCCGCTGTTCTTCGTGGCACATGTCCTCAATGACGAATTAAAGACCGCAACCGCTGCCAATTACCTTCGGCGGCACGAACTCCAGGTGCGCGTTGTAGACGGCACGTGGCACGAGCACGCTCGCGAAGTGGCAAGAGAGGTTTATGATGTCTGGGTCAGCTTCACTAACGAAGATGGCGCGTGGGCGGAAGTTCCTTTCCAACTGCCGCCCATCGTCCTTCACGGGACAACGACCAGCGGATGGGGGTTCGGGGCGGGGCGGCACATCCCGCGTCGCGACGATTGCACGTTGTGTAGGATGCCGCGCCCTGAAGCAGAATTTCGAGGTCCGTGCGCCCAAGGGGAAATAGAGTCAGAACTCGAAGGGGAACCAGCACGCGCCTCACTACCTTTTCTGTCAGCCGCGTCCGCTTCACTAGTTCTGGCTGAACTCTCAAAGCTGAGCTCGCCCGAAGTTCTGAAGCTGCCGAACGATATCGCTGCCGATCTGCGCTACGGGCTCCCTGCAGTAATGGCTCTTACGCGATTGGCGAACCAAGCCTGTCGCGGCTGCAGGGCGGCGGCGTCAAATCTGTGGGAGAGGCGCGGCGGCCGCGGGCGTTACCGCCCCTATTCGGAAGCGGCGTGAGATTCAGTTATTGAGATGGCGAAATGAAAGTGATGGTGAACAAGCCGAACTGTCGGGTGAAGGCTCACCACCACTTTCGTACGCGTCTTCTTCGCGCTGCGTCACATCAAGCCGCGAAGGCCCCTGACCGAAGATCGGTTCTTCGACGAAGAAGACCTCAGGCAGACGTATTTGATAGAAGATATGTTTTAGGCGTAGCAGACCGCCGAGAGAGGAAATGCATGGAAGCTTTCGAGACGTTGGTAGCCGCGCTGCTTGAGCGCAAAGGCTACTGGACTAGAGTGAGCGTCAAGGTGGAGTTAACCAAAGAGGAGAAGCGCAAGATCGGGCGCCCTTCGGCTCCGCGATGGGAATTGGACGTCATTGCCTACAAAGCGGCGACCAACGAATTGTATGTGGTCGAGTGCAAATCATACCTAGACTCCACCGGCGTCAAGTTGAGTTCGTTCGACGGGAGTAACGAGAAGGGCGCCGCACGCTACAAGCTTTTCAACGACCTGACCTTACGCCGCGTCGTTTTCAACCGGCTGTCGCTTCAGCTCGTGGAAGCAGGATTCTGCCCATCCAAACCGAAAATAACGCTATGCCTAGCTGCAGGCAATACATACCAAGACGCGAGCTTGTTGCGGCAACATTTTGAGCGAAACGACTGGGTGCTCTGGGACGGCGACTGGGTGCGCCGAGAGCTCGCCGAACTCTCTAAATCAGGCTATGACAACACTGTGGCAGCTATCGTCAGCAAGCTATTGTTGCGTCCCCCGAAGACGACAATTAAATAGGTCTTGACTTAAAGCTAACGCCTATTACACGTCTTAATTACGGCTATGCTTCCGATTGTTCTCCGCATTGATGTATGGAGGGTTGCTATAATGAAGATAGGTTCGACTCCAAGTGAGCAATCCGTTCGTTTGCAGCGTCCAATGCTGCCTTCAGCTTGCTAGGTTCTGTTGACATTTCGATTAAGCTGTTCAGATGAGAACAGTAAAACAAACGAACGAGCAATGGGAAAAGATACTGCCGTTTTTACGTTCATCCGAACAGGTCTATGTCGGCGACGAAGCCGAGTGTCGATGTTTCCTTGAAGCTGTGCTGTGGATCACTCGCTCCGGCGCACAGTGGCGATTGTTGCCAGATGTTTACGGTCACTGGAACACCATTTACAAGCGCTTTGCCAGATGGAGCGAACGCGGCATCTTCGAGCAACTGCATCAGCACTTCATTGATGAACCGGATATGCAACACCTGATTCTCGACTCGACCATTGTGCGTGCTCATGCGGCCGCCGCCGGAGCGCAAAAAAAAGCGGCGGGGAGGAAGCGCAAGCCTTAGGCCGGAGTCGTGGCGGCTTTTCCACCAAGATTCACTTGAGCGTTGATGCGCTCGGCCTGCCACTGAGATTTCGCTTGACGGGTGGTGAGCGTCACGATATTACGCAAGCGGCGGCACTTGTCGAAGGTGACGACTTCGAGATGCTGATTGCCGATACGAGTTACGATTCGGCAGACTTCATCAAAAGTATCAAAGAACAAGGCGCGGAAGCGGTCATTCCGTCACGTCGCAACCGCACAGAACAGCGTGAGATTGATCGTCACACATACAAAGAACGCCATCTGGTCAAGTGCTTCATCGGCAAGGTCAAGCATTACCGGCGCATCTTCTCACGCTTCGACAAACTGGCTAACAGATATCTGAGCTTCTTGAGTTTTGTTGCTGCACTCATTTGGCTTCGCTAACAATGTCAACAGAACCTAGCTTCCCGTAATGCGGACATCTCACGCTTAGACGACCCCTACTTGTTATTCGACTCTTCGCCGCTCTCATTCCCGCTCTCTGATTCCAGCGCGCTTAACTGTTTCAGGCCGAGGTTGTCTAGGATTACATCTCGTGAAGCGTCCTCCACGGCATGCCGGTCACGGTAGGCCCGTTCCATGACCATTACCGTGTCTCCGAAATATTTACTGGCAGACTGGGATGAACCGCCGTGGTCGAGCACGAAAGTGTCCATCGAAGCGCCGCGTAGATAGTGTGGATGGAGAGCAGGATGACCTGCTTTGAAAGTTCAGTTCCTTTTGTGCAGGCTCCGGAGCACTGGCATGCCGCTTTCCACCTCACCCCGGGGCTACGCCCCAGTCAAGTAACAGCCGGTAGTTGACTGTCACCCCTGAGCCATACGCATTTCGGCGCTTCTCGCCGGCTACCGACTCGTCTAAGTACTGGATGACACGCCCCCGATCGTAGGCGAATCTAAAACTTAATCCGAACGATTCGGCTTCCCCTACATTCAACGATTTGTAGCCCGTCACCTGCGTTAAGTGACGATTCAGTATGTTAAACGCGGCGTCGGGCACGCCTTCCGGTACTCCTATCCAGAAATTCCATATTATGTAACCGCACAATACCGGGATGTGACGTTCGCGCGCGCGTTTGTTCTTGGACTTTGCCAGTTCCCCAAAACCTTTTAGCATGGCCTTGTAAACGCTCGACGTGAATTGATACTTGTTGGATTTCGTCAGCTCCTCGATGTCGAAGCCCCAACAGACTAATGACTTAGGGTAAGGGATGTAATCGTAAAATTCCTCATAAGGCAGTTTGAGGTCCAAGGGTGAGTCAGTCATGTTCCTTTAATCTCCTTTCAAGATTCATTCTTCCGGCCTCACATCTTTGAGCATGAACATTCGTGAGAGTTGCTCGATAAGTTCCTGGTCAGACATCCGATAGCGGCTAGCCGTGTGCCGTCTACGATCTTGGCGGCGAGACCTTTGAGTTCTCCAGTTTTT
Source organism: Pyrinomonadaceae bacterium (assembly GCA_036399115.1). Lineage (GTDB taxonomy): Bacteria > Acidobacteriota > Blastocatellia > Pyrinomonadales > Pyrinomonadaceae > JAIVJZ01. The sequence goes on from DASWNS010000449.1 coordinate 6,562, forward strand.
AGTCAGACTACATATGAGCCGCAAGTTCATATCAATCTATGTAGATTTGTTAATAAGGTGAGAAGGTAATAACTCTAATTGATTGATAGTGCTTGAAATTTGCATATGTGTAGAAAATGAAAGTGAACACTTTGGAATTTATAAGTGAACAGTGTAAAATGCCACCTGAGCGATAAGCCGTCTGTTGTCACAGTTTACAAAGCGAACATTTGATATCATAGTGCAAAACTCTGCAAAAGCACTATATTCCAAAATGTGTTCGGATTAACCATGTTTAGCACTAACGGGTTCGTCATAATTGAGCCTTCCTGTCACAGTTACTTGCCCCGGCGACCCTTGCCTGCATGACTAAAATTTCTTTTCGGATGCGTCATCGCCTCTCGTTGCGCCGCCTGAATGATCTCTACTGGGATACCAAGCCTAAGTAAGTTATCCGTCATTCGTGCGAAGAGTGCCAGCAACTCCCGTGTACCCGCCTCCGCCCGTTCGAGTCTTTCGCGTAAGCTCGGCTCGAGCCTAATCTCGTCTTCACTCGTGTCCTTCAATTCCATATAACGCTGCTGTTCAGCGCGAGCTGTCTTTATGTCACGCTCGATCTCCGAGCCTTCGGTTACGTACTTATAGAACGTAGCCCGCGCGCAGTCAGCCACCTCCATCAGCCGTTCATCAGTAATGGGCTCAGGTTGTTTAGCGGCGTCGATCAGGTACTTACGAATAGCACCTATAATCTCACTACCGCGGCTTTTCCGAACCAATGTGTTTCTCCTGCACCCGCCCTTCAGAGACACTAGGCGGGACGTAAAAACGCTCAACCCTCAACTCCTCGGGAGCGTAAGCGTCGGTTTCGTTACTTGAAAAATGAAGGTAATCTAGCGCGCTGGAAATATAGAGCTTAGCGAAGTAGCGTAGAAGTAGATGTATGTCCATCCCCCCTTCATAAGCAATATGCATCAGCCAGTGGCGGAAACTGTGCGGGTTTGCAGATAACTCCTTCTGCCACTCTTCGTTTCCATAGTCCCTGAAGATAATGGCTGGTAATGACAAATACGTCGAGAACGCTCGCGACTTCACCGGCTCTACCAGAAGAAGACAGTGTCCCCCCCCGTGTCTTTCTCGACTGTTTGGCGAAGATGATGAAGAGTGACTCGGAAAGCTTTTGTACAGTGCCGTCGTCGTGGCGGATAGTGTAAAGCTCCGTGACCCTCCTCGACAGTAGGTATGGTCCTAAGTCTTTTACGTAGTAATGAGTCCAACGGCAACTGCCGTGCTGGGGGAGTAGACCTTGCGGATCATCATGGACCCGCTTCTTATCTTTTTGGCCTATGATTGCGCGCAGTTCCGGCCCGGATAGAGTGCTCCGACTCTCAAGCTCAGGTGGCAGAGGCACCCTCATTGGATCGGCCTCAAGGACTCTAGCCCGCTCCCGTGCAGCCGCGGTCAGTCGCTTGACCCGCACGATTGACGCGCGAACAATGGGTTCGGCCGTCGGCGAAATCCACTTAATGCGCATCGTCTTCCTTCCCCTCTTCTCAACCCAATATTTGATTCCGTACCAGTACGAATCCAGCTCGCCGGGGTCGGCTTTCGGGCGTTTCTCCTCCACCTCACAGTCGTATGGCAACGTAACCAACTCACCTATGCGCAACCCCGTTAACATTAAAATCGCCACCCCGGAAATGAAGATGAGCACCCAATCACTTACTTCCCCTTCGGGTGCAGTCGTAAGGCGGTGGTAAATGCTCGCGAGTGTGTCGAGAACGCCGGGAGCAGGTAGTTTCATTTCAGCCGCGAGCCTCTTTGCTTCAAGCTGACGCGTTGCTGCCAAGCGCGGTGCTTGGGTCTGCGGGATGTAATCAATACGGCGACAGATGCCGTGGCTGGCAAGAAAATCTACTAGCCTTTGCATCTTCTGGATGATCTTTAGTACTGAGCCTGGGCCGAGTGATTGCTTCCGATTCGACTCGCTTGACATAAGAAATTGCTCAAAGGCGCGCATGTCACTTTCGCACAGATCACCCCACCTAAAGGACGCAGCGTTTCCGCCCTGCCGCGTAGCTAGGAAATGCCAGAAATTCCGCGCGGCATAGAGTCGGTCTGCGTTGGTCGCTACCGTGACTTCATTCGAGATTACCATCCAGCTTTTAACAACTGCTGCGAAGTATGGCGGGAGAGCATCTTCCGGGCGAGTTGAAAGTCGGGTACTTACAGTCGAGTCTCGCGTGGTGAACCCGAAACTCACCACCTGGTTAACGTTTTGACGCTCTCTGAGATGGACAACTTTCCATAATTGCGCGTCGAAATCTTGGCCGGGGTAGATTAGAGGGAACTTGCGACGCGCGCGGGCAACCAGATCTTTAATCTTGGCCTCAGACTTACCCGGTTTTGTTGCGGGGCGCACTGGCATAGCCGAGGGCATGTTCATCCTCTGATTGTTACTGTGGCTATGACTCCCCGAATCCCCCATGAATAGCGGTGCGTCAGTGTAAATACGTAACTGTGGAGCTACAGGCGGGGCAATATCCGCAAGCAAATTCATCTCTGACGGCTTGGCACGTCCCTCCATCATTGCCACCAATGGCCTAATGGCGTAGTCCGTCGCCTTCTGAAAATAGTCAGCGATCCACGGCGAAGTTTCAATGTAAACACCGACATCTTTTTTACTTTTATGCCCGAGCATATCGGCCACATCCGTGGGACTATCCCCATACGCGATGCGGTCTGTTGCTACGGCGTAGCGGAAGCGACGTGGCGTTAAGTGCAAGCGTTCGTGAGTAGGGCCTTCGTCTTCGGGATACTCGATAGGAATGCGGGGGGAGCGCAGGTCAGCATCTTCAGAGAAGGCCTTCAGTCTAGTAGTTATGCTATCCCAGAACGAGCTGTTTATCCACCATAAAAGCGGGTCATCGGCATTACTCCCGGGTTTGCGTAAATCATTTAACAACTTCCCACAGCACGCTGACAGGGGCAGAACATGATACTTAATGACGTTACGACGCAGCTTAATCTTTCGCACTCTCAATCGGTAACTAACCTCGGTCAGTGTCCCATCTGCATCATCCACTTCACTCACACCCTTGCTGACTTCCAAATCTTGGTTGGTCAACAGGTAGAGTTGTTTCGGGCGCATGGCAGTCTCAAGTAATGTCAACACGATAGCCCGGTCCTGCGCCTCTCCCTTGCCGGTCGCACAGGCGCTAAACATTAATTCCAGTTCTTCGCGGTTAAACGGACCACGCTTTATATCGCGGCTTTCAACCAGTTCGCCTCTGGCATGACGTTTAATGCGTATGGCGCTAAGCTCCGACGCCAAATCGGTGGAAAAATCAGGGCGTCCCGCAGCCGGGTCAGCCCCCCATAAGTAGAATTGTCGCACCAGTCCAGCGTATTCTCGCTTCTGTTTCTTCTGATTCTCTAAGGTTAACCATGCGTCTAAAATCTCGGCGGACAAATCACTCCAGTCGAAGCTACGACCTGCAGGCATCCACATAGGATATGCAGCCAAAAAGCGGGCGAAGGCTACCATGGCATACTCACAGCGCTTTCCGGTCAGTGGTTTGATCGAGTCTCCACCGGTGTCCAATCTCTCTAAGACGTAAAGCTTGACCAGCGTTACGGCCCGTTCAGACATCACGCGCGTTGAGGTGCCCGCAACTACTATGTTGGCGAGAAGCGTCCAATTAAATTTCACGGATAACTTGATGCCCCCGCCTTGAGTAAAAGACCATACATCGCCAGAGACGTCGTACTGCTTTCCGTCTTGTAGTGTTAAAAACGTTGGCAGTTCCGGAAGGACTGGCAAGAAGGGTGGCTCATTGGTCATGCTATCCATCTCGACTTTCATCAATGTTTGCCTTTCTTACTGAAGGACGACAAATACTCACGCGCCGCTTGCTCGCTAATTGCGCGCTTGGCATACTCGATGTATCGCTCCATTGACTCCTCACTGTTCCAACCGCCCCATTCCTTGAGGATGGCCCACGCGCCGACGCCATACTTGAGATAAAGCTTTTGCGCTGCCTGCTCCGCCCAGGTGTGACGAAGGCGGTGCCACGAGAGCGCGAGCAGACTCTCCTTCAGCCGTGCCCGCACGTGCTCATCAAGCGTCATGTCCTCATCCACGAGGCGTGCTGCATACTTACCGATCTGCTTGATAATGTGGTCGGCGGTACTACATGCGATCGGCTGGCCTTCGCTTGTCACGAAGAAGTAGGGTGAAGTGATCCTTGGGTCATTTCTACCGATGGGCGGAGCAGCATCCCTGTAGCCGAGTATCGAAGGCAAGAGGTCAGGCTCCATGAGCGGGACACGACGCTCATTCGTCTTCCCGCGGAGCCGCCGCCTCTTCCGCGGGTCCTCCGGCGCATCTTGCTGTCTGGGCACGAAAAAAAATTGTAGTAAATCGATGAGCGCCGGCAGGTGGCTGACCTTTAGGGTCAGCAGTTCCCCCTTTCTTAAGCCGAGGTTGAGAGCCACCTCGAACATGATCCAGTTCCTGAAGCGCGTGGCCTTGCGGAAGCCATTCGGTGGGTAGTTGCCAAGCTCGTCAGGCATAATGGCCTTACGAATGAGCCGTATCTCCTCTTTAGTGATTGGGTCTGGTCGAAGGGACTCTCCCACCGTCAGCGTATGCTCATTGCATAGACGCGCCATCTTTGCCAACTTCAGCTCACGTTCGTCCTCGTCGAAGAGCATGTCACCGCTGTGGTTCACAGGCTCGACAGTCCACCCTATGAACTCACGGACGGCGACGAGCCTAGCGTTGTAAGTTTGATTGCCGACGATAGGTGGTAGCGTTATGTAATCCGGCGAGAGGGTTATCAGTTCATCGGCATCAATGTAACGCCGACTCTGAAGATATGGGAGGAATGCCAGCAGCTGATCCCTGGTTAAGACCCGTCCCGATGTGAGGAAGTCTTCGAAGTAGCCGATTCCTTCGGTAGCCTCTGCCCAGTTGTACAAGATGGCGATCGCCCGAAAGTCGTTCGTGAGGGAAGAGGGTCCCACCCGAAAGCGAGCCCATAGTGCATATCGTAAGGCGATCGGTGCCGGTAGCCACATTTCCGCGTGGCGGAGGATCGGCAACTCTTCGCCGTCGACGTCGAGGCGCTCTACGACCCACATCGTCGGCACCTCTTGAGGGAAATTCGTTGTCCTAAACAAAGCCCGCCGCCCCCGCAACTTGGAATACATGCCTGAAGAGGGGAGCTCAATCGCTCCCAAACTTCAGCCGTAGCCGCGGTCTGCTCGTCGGGCCATTCCTGACGCAATGCCGGATGGTCCATGTTGCTCCTTGGAAAGCAACATCTACCCGTCGGAGAGGAGTCCCCTCAAGGCAGCTCCGCCGCTACTGGGCATTCGAATTGCTTCGAGATAAGGGCCAACGTGGAAACTCTGTCGGACCTCGATGTGCGGGTGCGCCCTGCGTTGGTGGATGCAGAGCGGTGCTTTGGACGGTGGGCTCTACTCTGTCGGTAGATGCCGTAGGCTTAATTTGTTATGCCGCACTATTAGCATTGCGGCGCATCTTATCTTTCTTGATAAGAAATGGCAAGTGGTAATTAGATAAATTGTCAGAGCCGCAGTTCATTGGATGAAATGTGTTGTGAGTCACGCATGCGCCCCGTTTCAGGGACAGCCTCCGGAGCCGGCTAGAGTGCGCCGGAGTTCTACAACACGACCTCTTTAGTCCGACACTGCTAAGGATGGTCTTTGGCCCAAGCAGCAATCACCCAATCGCTCTCTGTCGATATCCCTCCTCTCTTTTGCTGATTCGTGTATCAGGCGACATGCAAAACTCTCCTGAGATTTACAGATACGACTTCAATCTTCGGATGCGAAACCATGAACCTACGTGAACTCAAACGCACCGTTAGCTCCCTGGCTCCGAACCAACTCGTCAGGCTCGACGCCTGGCTCCACGAGTTAATCAATGCTACGCAGTCCGGGAAGCACTACCTTCGTGCCGCGGCCAAACGTGAAGGGCTGATAGGGCGTCAAGACGATCACAAGACGTACCACCTCAAAGGCGTGCGCTGCGGGAAAGAGAACTGCCGATGCACGGTCGGTGAACTCCACGGCCCTTATTGGTACGCCTACTGGTCTGAAGGCGGCAAGACCAGATCACAGTACGTCGGTAAGGAACTCCCTGACGCGACCAAGACGAAGCAGAGGTCTAGCCCGCGCAGAGTCCGATAATTCTTATCTAAGACTTCGAGTGTGTTAGATAAGATTATCAGACGTAACGAATCTCTCCCCACTCCCTTCCTCTGAGTGTGAGATTGCCAGTGTGCTCTCCCACTTCCTGTAGATTAGTTCCGCCAACCACACCTCCCACCGCACATCTTCGTAGGGACTCAGTGCTTGAAGACGACGCGCGCCAACCCCGGCGAGACTTCCCATAACACCGACCTGCTGGCCCACACCACTCGCTGTTGCCTGTTCAGCACGTAGGCGAACGCCAGCAGTGCCGCGTAAGGCCGCGACACCGGATCAAGTCTCACGGCTCTCTCCAACGCCTCCACCGCTTCCGCGTCCTGCCCCGCACCGATGTGCTTACTCGCCGCCTCCGACAGCTCCGACGCTTCCCGGATCTGCGGCGGCAAGTCCGGCGGATACCACGTCTCCTCCTCAGGGATAGGCGAGGGCGTCACCGGCCACGCGTTTAAGATCTGGCGGATTCTCGTGATCTCTTCCGGCTCGGTACTGACGGCCATACGTGCTGCCCGCTCGTCTATCCGGATGGCTTCCACGAACTCCCCGACTGTCTCCTCGTAGCGCGCCATCCCTTCGTAGATGATGCCCAGCCACACGTGCGCCTCCACGAGCTGCGGGTCGCAGGCAATGGTCGCCCGCAGCACGTCGGCGGCGCACTCGTATTTCCCGATCTCTTCGAGCATCAGCCCGAGTGCGAGCCTCATGCGCGCTTCCTTCACATCCCGCCAGTCGGTCATTCTCGTCTCGTTCTCCTAATGTTATGGCAAATGACGGCTCGCTCATGGCTTGAATGACCGCCTGCGCCGCTCCGCCTCTCGCTCCGCTTCCTGCTTCAGTCTCTGCCCGGCCTCAATGTCTCTGCGCACGAGCGTCCGCACGGCCTCCGTGTCATGCAATTCCACGTACAGGCTGCCGATGCGCCCGGCAGCCACAACGAACCCCTCGCACGTCATCGCGTGCGCCTGTTCGAAGTCGGGGGCGCCCGCCACCCGTCGCCACATGCCCGGCAGCCCAAGTGAGGACGACAGCGTGGAGAGGTATTCGTCGAAGCTCTTGAAGGGGAACTCCCGCCCGTAGCCCACGTTGAGGTAGACGACCCTGTCGTCGAGGAAGATCAGTCGCACCAGGGCAACGCCCTCGAAGCCCCGCGCCGCCGCAGACAGTTGCCTGCCGTCGAGGTAGAGCGTCGAGAGGCCGCAACGCCCGGGCGTCGGTCGCAGCCCTCCGAGACGGGCAGAGACTTCGGAGACGCTCATCCCGAGGCGCAGCCCGCGCAGGGCCGGCGCGTCCTTCACTCTCAGGTCGCAGGCGGGCGGGAGGCCGGTCTTGCCCGGCTCGTGCAGCAGGCGCTCGAAGCCGGTCAGCCCGCCCGCGGCGGCGTGGTCGAAGGCCGTGAGCCCCTGTCTATCGGCGGCCGTGAGGTCAGCTCCCGCATTGAGCAGGGCAAGTATGAGCGGTCGGCGATCTTCGGCGACGGAATACCACGTGGGCCAAGAGGTCTCGTACATGGCGGGCTTGGCGTCACCCACCTCGCCGCAGGGCGGGGCGCTCCAGAAGTCCCCGAGCGGTGCATAGCCGCCACCGGGCAGCTTGAAATCATAGGGGCCGACGGCAAGCATCAGAGGCGTGCGACCTGGAATGTTACGGGCGTTGATGTCCGCGCCGCGCGAGAGCAGGTAGCGGGCGAGTTCCGCCTGCCCGAGAGTGGCGGCCAGGTGCAGGGCGGTGCGCCCGCCCCGGTCCGTGGCGTTGACGTCCAGACCGGAGTCGAGCAGCGCTTTGAGTTCGTCCTTGACGACTGAGTCGCCGAGGGTCTTTGAGACGAAATCCGCCCAGTCGTGGTTAGCTTCCCAGGTGCGGCGAGCGGGACTGGGCGGCGCGGCCTTACCCGGCGGCGCGGCGTGCGGGGCGGCGGGCGTCCGCGCACTGTTGTCAGCAGCAGCAGGGGGCGCGCCCTCTTTCCTGACCCGCGCCAGCATCCCCTGCATCTGCTTCAATGGGAAGGCGAGCAGGCGGGCGGGGATGGCGAAGTTGAGGTTCTGCCCTTCACGGATGGAAGAGACGGTGACGCCGACCACCCTCCCGTAGGCGTCCACAACCGGCCCGCCGGAACTGCCGGGCGAGACCGGAGCGTCGATCTGGAGGATGCCTCCCTGCGACCGCACCCCGCTGAGTATTCCTCTGGTAAACGTGCCCTCCAGCCCCTCGGGGTTCCCGACGACGTATATGTCGTCGCCGACGGAGAGCTGTCGCACGGTGTCGAGTTGGAGCGGTTGGGCCGTCAGCCCTTCGGTCTCGACGAGCGCGACGTCGAGGTCGGGCCAGGCGACGATCCACTTGGTCGGATAGGAGCGTTGGCCGCCGGCGAGCTTGACCGTGCCGCGCCTGGCCTCGGAACACGTCACGACGTGCTTATTGGTGAGTATTTGGGTCTGGGTGACGAAGAAGCCGCTGCCGTAGCAGCCGGGCTTGCCGCCCACACCCTCCATCTCGATATAGACGACTGAGGGCAGCACCTTGCGTGCCACCTGGCCGGCGCTGAGAGGCCGTCGCGTAGGGGTCTGTGCCGGCCGCCGACCCGGTGAAGGCGTGTCGCCATAGCCGGGCTGAAGAGCGCTCAGTGAGATGAAGAGTGCGAGGCATATGTTCGGGAGTGTAGTCATAGTCTCAGGTCAATCGCGGGTGGCGGAGGACACCTCTGCTGCTAGCTCTTGTCGCCGCGATGGGTGAACCTACGCAGGTACGCTTGCCCAGCCTCCGCCGCCGATGTATCTCCTTCCTTCTTCGCCGCAATCTCGATGAGAGTCGCCCCCGTCCAGTCCACCGCGAAGCAAAATTCAAACTGCTCAGTGTTGTCCCAGAGGATGCCATCCCGACGCACCTCCCGGAAGAACTGAGCGTCGTCCTCCCCCAGCGCGGAGAAGACCGGCTCCAGTATCTCCTCTTCTGTCCTGACGCCGAACACCATCCCTAACTCGCTGTCCGGGTGATCGCACACCCGGTCTATGATCAGGTAAGTCATGAACTCATCGAGCGCCCGCTCGTCACGTAGCAGCGCGCGCAGCAATCGTCTCTGCCGCTCCAGATGCTCATCTGCCCCCTCCTCGTCATCTCCGGCTCTTTCAACCCCGTCCTTCCTGACATCTCCGACCAGCACGCGGAAGTCCAGCGTCATCCGGTAATGCTTCTCTACTATGACCGTATCAGGCTCGCCGCGACTCATCACCTTCTCCTACTTTTAGCAACGGGATATGCTCCTGTCCGGCTGCGTTCGTGGTCAGCCCCTGCTTATTAGATAAGAGTTTGATAAGACGCCCTATTGGACAGCAGGCGTCGTACGGGTTCAGTTTTTAGCTGCCCTCGACCAGACCGACGCCGCTGCACCTTTGATTACTTCCATACTTATCAGTGAGGCGTCCCCATATGGACTGCGTTTCACCTATTCCACTGTTGAAGGAACATGACTAACTCCGGGTCTGTTTATTTCCCCGGGCTTAGATATTGACGCCCTTGCGAACTATGAAAGCGGTGACGGTTGTCCCTGTTTCTGCTATCTTCTGTCGTCGGTATGTTTGACAACTCGGTGAAACGGCCACGCATGAAGCGGCTTGTTAGTCCTGAAGATGGGTTCTGTTAGGGAGAGGTTTGAATATCAACTCCCGGCAGCCGAAGACTTCACGACACGCCTAATAGCAAAGTGTATTAGCGGTAATAAGCTAATACACTTTGCTATTAGGCGCAAGCGGGATTTGGGGATTAGCGTCCTGTCAGGAGGTACTGCCTACTGATGGGAAGCGCGGCACGCCGTAAGCCAGCCCGTCTGGCCGAGAAACTACTAGCCATCAGGAGCAGCCTCGGCCTTTCACAGAATGGGATGATCAGGCGGATAGGATTTGTTGATGAGTTAACCCAAGCCGAGATCAGCATGTTCGAGCGTGGAATCCGTGTGCCGAGCCTGCCCGTCTTACTCGAATATGCCCGCGCCGCTAATCTTTACCTGGATGTATTAGTCGACGATTCATTGGACTTGCCACTAAGAATTCCAGCACCAGCCAAGCATGAAGGCATCAAGCGTAAATCCAATTATAGTAAAAGGGCTAAGTAAAAGTATCCCGTCATAGACGCACTTATTACCGTACTCCCCTTTATCCTTTACCTTCTATTCTGATGCGTATGCGGAGTCGATCTGAGGGCAAAGAAGCTACATGTTCACGGTCGCCTGCTTACAACGTACATTGGGAATTCGTAATCCGTAAGACGACATTTGCTATTTTGGTGCCGTCCCTCAGCGCCCGTACGATTGAGGGGAGATTACGAATGAATGGAGAGTGTTATGGGAGACGAAAGAAGAAGTGAGATGACGCAGGGCGAACTCCTCAGCGAGATGCACCGGCTTGGCTACGACGATGTGACCGAAAGACAGCTTGCCGACTGGCGGAGGAAAGACCTGCTCCCGCCCTTTGACGTAACGGGTGGCGGCCGGGGGCAACGACGCGGGAGGGAGCGCAGCTCATGGACTGACGGCGAGTCCGTCCTCAATCAAGCGCTGTGGGTTCGCGAACTCATGCAAATCTACAGGAGCACGGAGAGTATCCGCCTCCCCCTCTGGGTGCTCGGCTACCCGGTTCCACTCAAGCGCGTGCGCGAAGCACTCGGTGGGCCGCTAAACGAGATTACTAATGAGATTGCTGAGGCCATTGAGAATGAGGCCCGCGCGGGCGGCGAGATCGAGGACATGATTGAGGAGGTTACTTACCACCACTTTGAAGAGATGAGACGCGAAGGGGCAGAGGCGCTGCTGCTGCCTCAGCACTCGCTGGAGGCGTTCTTCAACGTCTTCTTTAATCAGGACTACGATTTGACCGACGGGGCCTTCGAACTCGGGATCGAGGAGTTGAGGGAGTATGAGACTGCGATGCGGCAGAGGCAAGACGCCGCCCTGGCAGCCGAGGGCTTCAGCGACACTGAGCCGGCGCGCGAGGATGACAGCCTGCTCAGATTAGTCGACCGCGCTCCGTTCATTAAGCAGTACTTCTCACTCCACCAGCTCAAGCAAGCGGTCGATGAATGTTCAGACAGCGATCTGCGGGCGGTTCAACGTGACCTTTCCTACTTGCGCGGGATGACCCAACTGCTCCGCAAGATAATCACAATTCTCACACGTGAGATACCCCCCGAATATCACCCGTCCAGGGCAGACAGCTTGCGGCCCATCTTGAGTGTAGGCGGATTAATAATCTTGGCGGATTTATCCCTGAGACGTCATGGTTTCGCCCGGGAGATTGACTACTTCCTGCCGGAAGCCCTGCGGCGATTCCGACAGCAGTTTACTGAAGAGATGGAGCGTGAACTGGTTGAGGCGAGTAAACAGATCCCCGAGATCATCGAGACCTGCATTCCCATCATAGTGAACACCTTCTTACAGGAATCGAAGGTAGGGTAGCGGGAATAAGTGAGAGCCGTGATTAACGACTAAAAAGGCATCTCTATATTTGAACTGTGAACGAAGCTCCGAGTCGTGACCTCATCTTACTGTTCTTTGACACGGCGATAGCGTGATGCTTCATAAAGAACATTATGATACACGAATTCCCTATGCACGATCTCAGGATTATTGCAGAGCGCCTCGTGAAGGAGACGCGCTAGAAGAAGAGGCTGAGGTTTCTTAATTCCACAGAAGAGTAGTTTTGTGGCATTAGAGCCTAGGCGCTCGTGTCGTCGTGCGCGAGCGATAAGGACAGTTCGCGGTAGGCGTCGGCCTGGGCTAACAGGTCTTTGGCCTTCTGTTCGACTGCCTGGACGGCGTCGGCGCCGGCGGCCCAGCGCAGCGGAGGCTCGTCCTGACTCGCAAGCTGGATGAGCGCCTTGGCGAGCTTGGCGGGGTCACCGCCTTGCAAGCCGTTCATGCCCTTCCAGGCGGTGACGGTCTGCCTGGTTTTCTCGGCGTAGTCGTCTATCGAGGGCTGGGGGTATTTCGTTGACTCCTCCGTGAGCAGCTCAGTGCGGAAGAAGCCCGGCTCGACCAGCATCGTGCGGATGCCAAACGGCGCGACCTCGGGGGTCAGCGACTCCATCCACCCCTCGACGCCGAACTTCGACGCGCAGTAAGCGGAAACGAACTCTTGTCCGATGATGCCGGCAATCGAAGAGATCATCACGACGAGCCCCGAGCGCTGTGCGCGCATGACAGGCAGCGCGGCGCGGGTGACGTTCACCGGGCCGAATAGGTTGGTCTCGATCTGTGCCCGGAAGTCTTCGGGACTGATCTCCTCGAAGAACCCGGCGTAGAAGTTGCCGGCGTTGTTGACCAGCACATCTATGCGGCCAAACCGATCAACAGCAGCCTTAACCGCGGCCTCAGCGTCGGCAGGGTTCGTCACGTCCAGCTTCACAACCAACAGGTCCGCGGATTCTCCGACGGCCTGGGTCACCTTGTCGGTGTTGCGACCCGTAGCCACTACCTTGTAGCCAGCAGCCAGCGCAGCCTTAGTAATATCAACACCCATACCGCGCCCCGCGCCTGTAATAAACCAAACTTTGCTCATATTTGTACCCCTTTCCTTGCAACCTTATCAGATTTCAACTCAACAAGCGCTACCGGCAACAAATCCCAACTGTAAAGTCCAATGTGTTATTCCACAAAAAGGTTCTTTCGTAGAATTCGCCTTAAAGCAGATTCAACAGAAGGGTTATTTCGTGGAATAGCTAAAAGCAAGTTGGATTACTCACGCGCCTTTACCAGAACAACCGTTATGTCATCCGTGGCGGGAAAACCGGTCGCAAATGTATTGACATCATCTAAAAGACTCTTAACGGAAGCCGAAGGGTTTGAAACGTGATCATGCAAGCGCACCGCTCCGTATTCATCGAACGATGAATTGTTGGCTTCGGTAATGCCATCTGAATATAGGAAAAGACGACTTCCCGCCGGCATCTGTATTTCGTGCTCGGAAAATTCACACTCAAACATTCCCAATGGTAAACCGGCATCAGTTTCCAAAAAGGTCGCGCCTTTCGAATCAATCAGTAGAGGGCTGAGGTGTCCCGCGCTGGCAAAGGTCATGGTACCTTTGTTCGGATCAAGAATGGCGTAAATCATTGTTACAAACTTAGCCGTCGGAAAATCTTTCAGCAGCACGCG
>DASWNS010000450.1:0-7388 GCA_036399115.1 Pyrinomonadaceae bacterium
CATAGCTTTTAAGTGACAGGTGACGGGTGACGGGTGACAGGAGAGAACAAGGATTTTATCTTGTCACCCGTCACCAGTCACCTGTCACTAATTGAATAAGCTGTCAATGTCGTCGTCCGTGATACCGGCGAAGAGCGCATCGTCCTGTTGCCGCTTTGCCAGCGAATCGCGTTCGACATCCTCAAAAATTAAGGCCAGTTCGCGCGATGCCTGCTTCACACGCAGCTTGACCAGACCGAGACTGGAACGGTCGTCGAAGACGACGACGAGGAGCATCCGCCCGATGATGCAGATATGAATGCTTTCCCGCTCGCCTTCATGCGAAAGCGTGGGAAACTCTTTCTCGCCAATAAGTTGCGCCATGCCGCCCGTCGCCGCGACGTTTCCGGCGGCGAGCGATGCAAGGCTCGTCGTGTCAATATTGCTCACGTCTCCCTGCACGGCTATCGGCTGGCCGTTTTTGTCCACAAGGAAGACTACGCGAGAGAAGGATTCAGCACGCAGTTTGTGTAAAACAGACACAATCCGCTCATACTGTTCTTCGCGCATAATGATGGAAGTGTCTGTCATTAGTACAGGCGCTTTCTCTATTGGGGACTGACTTTGGTGGGATGGTGGGAGGCCGCTATCGAGAGCCGCGTCTAAAACTTAAACCAAGCATTTATAAGGAGTTCGAGCGTCGGCCAGAAACAATTGCCCCATCCCTGAAGGGTCGCACGAGGGGCGCAACTCCTTTTGGACTCTAACATAACGACTTCGATAACATCAACTGTTTTTCTTTGTTTGTCGCTGCTCGCCAGCCCGCTCAAAACCCGCCCAGTACCCGCAACTTACACTCCCACGTTGATTTATGCGGCGCGCTATGTTAAACTCCGCGTGTTTACTGGCTCCGATTAGGGAGTCATTTTGATAATGGGAGCTTCGCATGAGCGAATCTGTCAGCAAGAGCGCGAAAAGACCTGCCTCTCGTCCGGTCACGCGTAGCGTCTCTGGTGGCGCACCGTCGAAAAATCGCAAATTGGGCGCGAAGACCACGGCGCGACCGAAACCGCTCGCCAAACGCTCTGGCGCGGAGAAAGCCCCTGTCCTCAAAGCGACCAAGAATAAGACGGCCTCTACCTCCTCCGCCAAGTCCGCCAAAAAGAGTTCCCGCGCGACCGCTTCGCCTGCGAAGCCCAAAGCCGTGAGCGCGAAGCCGCAGGCGGCCAACAAGAACAAAACTGCGAATACTACCGCTGGTAAAACCGCTGCCAGTAAGACCCCTGCGCGTCCGGCGAAGTCTTTAGCTGCCGCCGGGAAGCAATCCACACACAGCGCGCCCGCGACGAGCGGCGTCGCTGCTAAGAAGCAGGCGGCGCGACCGAAGCCTCTGTCTGCCGCCGCACGCCCGCACGCGCCTGCGCCGCCGCGCCAGCCGACGCTGGACGAGGCCGCCGCGCTGCGTGCCTTCGAGCGTGCGCATAAAGAGTTTGCGCGTGGTCGTTTTGCGGAAGCACGTACGCAGTTTCGCACGCTCATCGAGCAGCATTCGGGCGTGGCCGAAGTGACGGCGCGTGCGCGCACTTATCTCGCCATCGCCGAGGCGCGCATGCGTTCGGAGAGCGCCATACCGCGCAACGCCGAGGAACTTTATGATCGCGGCGTCATCGAACTCAATCGAGGCGATTTTGTCGCAGCGCAGGAGATGTTCGAACGCGCGCTCAAGCGCGACCCCGACGCGGCGCACATCTACTACGGCTTGGCGGCCACGCGTGCGCGTCTCGGTGCGCTCGAACCAGCGCTGCAATCTCTGGGGCGCGCCCTTGAGATTCAGCCCAATCTGCGCGTCCGTGCGCAGCACGACCCAGACCTCGCCCCCCTGCGCAACGAGCCGGAATACGAACGGCTCATCTTCGCATCCCGTCCCTGATTCTCTTTGTCAACTCTCCTCACTATTCGTCTGCACGATTGACACTAAAGTTCCATTCTTGACGCGCCGCTTTGAAAGCCTCCGGCTTTTGAGTATGATTTCAGAGCGCGCGGTCAATTTGCCGTCGCGCGAGCGTCTGGGGAGAGCGAGAAGAATTTGCATGTGACAGGAACAGAGCGCGGTCTGAAACTGGTTGCCATCGGCGGCGGCACGGGGCTTTCCACCGTGCTGGCCGGACTCAAGCGACTCGTGGACAGGCGCGAAGGCGGCGGGCAATGGCTCGACGCGCTCGCGGCCATTGTCACCGTCTCGGACGACGGTGGCAGTTCGGGGCGTCTGCGCGACGAACTCCAAATTCTCCCGCCGGGCGACATACGCAACTGCATGGTCGCGCTCTCGGAAGATTCGACGCTCATGGGTCGGCTCTTCCGTTATCGTTTTCGCGGCGAAGGCCATCTCGGCGGCCACAGCTTCGGCAATCTCTTTCTCGCCGCGCTGACGGACGTGACCGGAGATTTCACGGAAGCCGTCCGCCTCTCTTCCGAAGTGCTCGCCAGCAAGGGGCGAATTTATCCCGCGACGCTGAACGACGTGCGCCTCGTCGCCGAACTCGAAGACGGCAGGGAAGTTTTCGGTGAAACCAACATCACCGCCTCGCACGGCACGATTCGACATCTGCGCCTCGAACCGGAACAGTGTCTCCCTCTGCCCGAAGCGCTCACCGCCCTGCGCGCCGCAGACATCATCACCGTCGGTCCCGGTTCGCTCTACACCAGCATCCTTCCGAATCTGCTCGTCTCGCGCGTTGCCGAAACCATCGGCGAGACTGACGCCGTCAAAATTTTCATCTGCAACCTGATGACACAGCCGGGCGAGACTGACGG
Organism: Pyrinomonadaceae bacterium; assembly: GCA_036399115.1. GTDB lineage: Bacteria > Acidobacteriota > Blastocatellia > Pyrinomonadales > Pyrinomonadaceae > JAIVJZ01. Next base: position 2,794 of record DASWNS010000450.1, read on the forward strand.
CTACACTGCGCGTCGTCATTTAGAGACGGTGAAGCGTTACGCGCCCGCCATCAATTTCGATTACGTCATCGTCAACAATCGTCTCATCAGCGAGGAACAGGCCACACGTTACCGTGCGGAAGGCGCGCAGCAGATCGGCCTGTCCGATCATCTCCTGGAAGAAGAGTTCAGCCATGAGGCAGAGATCGTGCGCGCCGACCTGCTCGATGAAGGAGAGAAGGTGCGGCATAGTCCCGAAAAGTTGTCGCGTGTCATCATCGCTTGCTACGAGCAGGCACGCGCGGCCACAAACGCCGCCTCTGCGCGTTCGGTGCACAGTCTCGCCTGAACGCTTGAGAACATAATGGACACACAGCAGCCTCCACAGACCCCGCAGGGAACACAGACGCCCGCGACGACCGCAGGCGCAAGCACGAATGTCGCGTCGTCGCCGCCGAACGCGCCGCTCGACGTGCTCATCCTCGCCGCCGGACTCGGCACGCGTATGCACTCGCGCACCGCCAAAGTCCTGCACCGGCTCGGAGGCCGCCCGCTCATCTCGCACGTCTGCCACACCGCCGCCGCACTCGTCAAAGAAGGCCGCCCGCTCCACATCGTCGTCGGGCATCAGGCGGAAGAAGTGAAAACGGCGGTCGCGGCGGAACTCGGCGCGAGCGGCGCAAACTTCATCATGCAGACCGAGCAGCGCGGCACGGGCCACGCCGTGATGACCGCGCGCGATGCATTCGCCGACGCAAATTCCACGCTCCTCGTGCTCTCCGGCGACGTGCCGCTCATCAATCACGAAACGCTCGGCGCGCTCATCCACCAGCATCGCACGCATCGCGGGCGCGGCGCGGCCTGCACGCTCCTGACCGTCAAGCTCGAAGACCCGACCGGCTACGGTCGCATCGTGCGCGACTCGGACGGTCGCTTCGAGCGCATCGTCGAACAGAAAGACGCCACGCCCGAAGAGCGGCAGATCAAAGAGATCAACGCCGGAATCTATTGCTTCGAAACGCGCGGCCTCTTCGGCGCGCTCGCACGCGTGCAGCCCGCCAACGCGCAGGGCGAATACTACCTGACGGACGCGCCCGGCATCCTGCGCGCCGACGGCGCAGACGTAAGCATCTTCACGCACACGGACGCGCGCGAAGTCTCCGGCATCAACACGCGCGTCGAACTCGCAGAGTTTGAACGTCTGCTCAGATTGCGCACGCTGCGCCGTCTCATGCTCGACAGCGGCGTCACGATCATCGATCCGGCGCATACCTACGTCTCGCCCGAAGCGCAAATCGGCCACGACACGATCATCTATCCCGGCGTCCATATCGAAGGGCGCACGCACATAGGCGCGGCCTGCGAGATACGTTCCGGCACGCGCATCTCAAACTCGCGCATCGGCAGCGGCGTGCATATTAAAGACCACACGGTCATCGTTGATTCCGACGTGGCCGACAACTGCTCCGTCGGACCCTTCGCGCACCTGCGCATGGGTGCGCAACTCGAAGAGCAATCGGCGGTCGGCAACTTCGTCGAGCTGAAAAAATCGCGGCTCGGACGGCGCGCCAAGGCGATGCACCTCACTTATCTCGGCGACGCGACGATTGGAGATCGCACCAACATCGGCGCGGGCACCGTCACCTGCAACTACGACGGCGTGAACAAACATCCGACCGTCATCGAACAGGATGTCAAGATCGGCTCGGACACGATGCTCGTCGCGCCCGTCACGGTCGGCGCACGCTCCGTCACCGGCGCAGGCTCCGTCGTCACGCGCGATGTTCCGCCCGACACGCTCGTCGCGGGCGTCCCGGCTACGGTCAAAAAAGACCTCCGCGCCGCCGTGCCTCCGGCGGATACACCCGAACAGACAGAAGAGCAAAATGCAGTGACAAGTAACAAGTGACAGGTGACGAGTTAAGACAAAATTCGTGTCTTTAACTTGTCACCTGTCACCTGTCGCTCGTCGCTGCTTTTCTGAAAGGAAAGCAAGATATGTGTGGGATCGTTGGATACGTCGGTAACAAACAGGTCGTGCCCGTCATCATCGAGGGTTTGCGCAAACTCGAATATCGCGGATACGACTCCGCAGGCATCGCCGTCGTTGACGAAGCGCACACGCTCGACATTCGCCGCGCCGAAGGGAAACTACGCAACCTCGAAGAAGCGATCCGCCTCAAACCGCTCGACGGCACCTACGGCATCGGCCACACGCGCTGGGCGACGCACGGCAGGCCGACCGAAGAGAACGCGCACCCGCATCGTGATTGCACCGGGCGCGTCGTCGTCGTGCATAACGGCATCATCGAAAATTATCTCCAACTCAAAGAACGCCTGCGCAAGACAGACCATAACTTCGTCACGGAAACCGACACGGAAGTCATCGCTCATCTGATCGAGGAATACCTGCGCCAGGAAGAGCGTCTGGAAGCGGCGGTGCAGCGCGCCGTGCGCGACCTGCGCGGCATCTTCGCGCTCTCGATCATCTCTGTGGACGAGCCGGATTTGATCATCGCCGTGCGTCAAGGCCCTCCCGTCGTCGTCGGACTCGGCGACGGCGAGTATTTCGTCGCCTCGGACATCCCGCCCATCCTGCAACACACGCGCGACGTGTTCTATCTGGGCGAGCGCGAGATCGCAGTCCTCACGCGCGACTCGGTGCGCGTCACGGACTTCGAGGGCGACCTGCGCGAGCCGCAGCAGCAACGCATCACCTGGGACCCGATCATGGCGGAGAAGGGCGGCTTCAAGCACTTCATGCTCAAGGAGATTTACGAGCAGCCGCGCGCCGTCCGCGACACCGTGCAGGGGCGCATCTCTCTGGACACGGGGCGCGTCTATCTCGACGAGATGAACATCACGGAGGCCGGGTTTAAAAGTTTCGACCGTGTGATGATCGTCGCCTGCGGCACCTCCTGGCACGCGGGGCTGGCGGGCAAGTACATGCTCGAACAGTTCGCGCGCATCCCTGTGGAGGTTGATTACGCTTCGGAGTTTCGTTATCGCGATCCGGTCATCAACGAACGGACGCTCTTAGTCGTCATCTCGCAATCGGGCGAGACGGCAGACACCATCGCCGCCCTGCGTGAAGCGAAAGAGCGCGGCGCGAAGATTCTCTCGATCTGCAACGTGCAGGGTTCCATGATCACGCGCGAATCCGACGGCACGATCCTGACACACGCCGGGCCGGAGATCGGCGTCGCTTCGACGAAGGCTTTCACCGCGCAGATGATCGCGCTCTATCTCTTCGGGTTGTATCTGGGGCAGGTGCGCGGCGCGCTCTCTGCGGACGAAGCCAAACATCACGCGCAGGAGTTGGCCGAACTCCCGGTCAAGATCGAACACCTCCTCAGCGAATCCGACTCGCTCGAAGAACTCGCACGCGAGTTGCACCGCTCGACCGATTTTCTGTATCTCGGTCGCGGCATCAATTTCCCGGTCGCGCTCGAAGGCGCGCTCAAGCTCAAAGAGATCTCTTACATTCACGCCGAAGGCTACCCGGCGGGCGAGATGAAACACGGGCCGAACGCGCTGATAGACGAACGCCTCCCGGTCGTCGTCATCAACACGTATGAAGAGGGCAACCGCGCCTCCGAGTTGCGTTATGAGAAGACGCATTCGAACATCGTCGAAGTCAAAGCGCGCGAGGGGCGGGTCGTCTCGGTGCTGACGGAAGGCGATGAGATGTCTGCGGACGCGTCCGACCACGTTATCGAAATTCCCGCGTCGAGCGATCTGCTCTCGCCTATCCTCGCCGTCATCCCACTCCAACTTCTGGCCTATCACATCGCCGTCCGCAGAGGATGCGACGTTGACCAGCCGCGCAATCTCGCCAAGTCCGTGACGGTAGAGTGAAATGCGCGACCGTTAAGGAGAACTCAGTATGACTAACGAAGAGATGGAAAGGGCGATTGAGTTTTTGTTGAAGAACCAAGCTGATTTTGAGGCGCGCATGACGCGTCTGGAAGCGATTCAAGCGGCGACAAGCCAGCAAATTCGGGAATCGGCGGCAGAGACAAATCAGCAGATCTCGGAGACAAACCAGCAGATCGCAGAGACAAATCAGCAGATCCGTGAATTGTCTGTGCGGCAGGATCGGACGCAGGTGCAACTCGATCATTTGAGCAGCGTCGTGGCGACCCTCGCCGAAGCCACACAGCGCAACTCTGCGGACATAGATGTGCTGGTCAAACTCGTCGGGAGTGTGATTGAAGGGCGGAACGGGAAGACGGGAAGTTAAAGTCTCGCGCGTCGTTCTGTCCGGGCTGATAGTGCGCTGACTATAGAGAGGCGACGGAGTGGGCATCTCCGTCGCCTCTCTGTTTTCATGTTCGACGTGAGCACAGGTTGGTGAAACTGTGTGTGGGTTTCTGTGCGACCTCCGCGTCGGTCTTTGTCGTGCCGCTTGAGGGTGGTTTGATTTAAGGTGGGAGCAGGCGGTCGAGCGAGCGGATTAACTCCTGCCCGCGTAGCGAGGGTTGCCCCTTTCGAGTTTGATTGAGGGAGACGATCTTGCCTTCGGGGTCGATGAGCAGGGTCGAAGGGTAGAGGTGGATGCGGTAGTTGCGGATCACTTCGCGGATGCTGTCGAGTTGCGCCTGCGTCCAGGTCAG
>DASWNS010000451.1:0-13722 GCA_036399115.1 Pyrinomonadaceae bacterium
AAAAACCGTCACTCGTCGCTTGTCACCCGTCACTGCTTTCTACATTTCGTGGCGGTTCGTCATCGCTTTGTCCATCGTCACCTCGTCAACGTATTCGAGGTCGCTGCCGACGGGCATGCCCATGGCGATGCGCGTGACGCGGACGCCGAGCGGTTTTAAGAGACGGCTGATATAACTGGCGGTGGCTTCGCCTTCGGTGTTCGGGTTGGTGGCGAGGATGACTTCGCGCACTTCCACGCCGTCGTTGTTTTCGGGGCGCAGGCGCGGCAGGAGATTTTGCAGACGCAGATCGTCGGGACTCATGCCGCGAATCGGCGAGAGGCTGCCGTGCAGGACGTGATAGAGGCCGTGATAGCTGCGCGTCTTCTCCACGGCGACGAGGTTGTAGGGTTCTTCCACGACACAGATGATCGAGCGGTCGCGCGCGGTGGACGAGCAGTAGCGGCACGGGTCAACGTCGGTCAGATTGTTGCACACGGTACAGAAGACGATCTTCCGCTTTACCTCTTCCATCGCCGCCACGAAGCGCGCCACGTCCGGCTCCGACATCCGCAAAATATGAAACGCCAGACGCTGCGCAGACTTCTGCCCCACACCCGGCAGGCGTTTGAATTCGTCGATCAACTTCGTAACTGGCTCGGCGTAATCAAGCATAAAAATAGTGACGGGTGACAAGTGACGAGTGACGAGCAGGAAACAAGACAAGTTTAAAGACAGGAATGCTGTTTTAACTTGTCACCTGTCACTTGTCACTCTCTTAGAGGAGTCCGGGCGGGAGCATGCCGCCGAGTTTGCCCTGCATGGCTTCGTCAACTTTGCGTCCGGCTTCGTTGACGGCGGCGACGATCAAGTCCTGTAGCATCTCGACATCGCCTTCCTTGACGGCCTCCGGGTCGATCTTGATGGACGTGACTTCTTTCGAGCCGCTCATCTGCACCGTTACCACGCCGCCGCCCGCCGTCGCGTCAACCTTGAGCGCCTCCATCTCGCGCTGCATCTTCTCCTGCATCTGTTGTGCCTGCTTCATCATCTGCTGCATGTTCATCCCGCCGGGAAACTTCATCGCCGTACACCTCTCTTCGCGTTAAAATTAGAACCAGCCTGCACGCACTCATCCTAACATCTCCGCTCGCCTAATGTGGAATGGCGAAAGAGCCGGAGGCGAACCTAAAATGGCGGAGGCCGCCCTGAGCCTTCGCTCTCAAGCGGCCTCCGCTGTTTCATTCGCAGCGACGGTTCCCGGCGTCGCCGTCCGCGTGAGCGAACTCTTTAATTCGCCCGTTTCTACTTCTGCTTCCGGCCTGTCGCTTTCATGCCGCTCGCCTTCGCGCCGGACTGAGCGGGCGGAGCCGGGTTGGCGGGCGCAGGCAGGGCTTCGACGTTAACGAAGAAGCGGAAGCTCCCCTCCTGCTGAACGCCGAGGATGAACTCGACGTTAATCGAGTTGTTCGGTAGTAAGGGCGAACCGAGCGCGATGGTGCCCGCCGCCACGGTCGAGTTGAAGCCGCCGCCGTTCGGCTGCGCGGGCGGTTCCTCCAGCGTCAGGCGTTCGATGACAGTCGTACCGCCCCCGCTCAGAGTGGCCGTGAAATTTCCGCTGCCGCCGACGACGCGCAGGTCTGCCACGCCCGCCTCCGGTGTCGTCGTGATGTCGGTGATGCGGAAGCGCAGGCGTGTGACGCCCGCCCCCGTCGTGTTGGTGAACTTGCGTCGCAGGCGCAACTGACCGAAAGCGGCGTTCGTCGGATTAGCCCCCTCGGCGGTCCTCACGCGCGCGCACGCGCTGGTGGGCGCGCCGAAGCCGGAGCAGCCGGGATCGACGAGTGAAGGCTTGATCGTGGCGTTGCGCTGAACGGGCGAGGCGAGATTCTCCGGTCCGGGCGCGCCGAGCACGCCGCCGGTCGTGGCCGGTTCGGTGGAGACGAGCAGGAAGTCGGCTGCGTTGTCGTTGGTATCCTGCGGCACGCCGCTCGCCAGTCTGCGAATGTAGCTGTACTGGCTGGTCGCGTTGAGGGCGGCGGGGCCGGGGGGAATCCCCGTGCCTTCGAGGTAGAACTGCGAACTGCCGGAGAAGCCCACGCGGTCGAGGCGGGTGTCGGGCGTAACGTCGCCGTTCGCCGACGAGGCGAGGGTGATGGCGTCGAAAGAATCGAGGTTGACCGCATAAGTTATATCGGGCGCAGCGGCGTTTGTGCCGCCATAGTTGGCGAGCGAGTAGGCACCGCCGTTGTTGACAGCGAGATAGTGGCCGCGCGCCGGAATCTGCGTGCCGTTCGGGATCACAAAGAGGAGTCGCGGCCCTCCGCCGACGCCCTGATCATAGACGCCCCAACCGCCGCTCGCGTCCGTCGCCTGCACGACGAGGGTGGAGTCGGAGTTGTTGTAAATCTCTATGAACTCGTCGTTGGAGAGGGTCGGGCCGATGAAGCGGAACTCGCTGATGAGCGCGCGCCCGGCCTTGCATTTGCCCGCGCCGCCCGCCGCGTAGATGGCCTGAATTTCGCCCGCCGTCAGCGTGCGCCGGTAGATCGCAAACTCGTCAATCTGGCCGCCGAAGGCCGTCCCGGCCTCCCGACCCGCGCCGATGAAGGCGTTGAGTGAGTTCGACGCAATCGCGCCGGGCGTGGTGGCGGCTGTCGTGCTGTCGAGCGCGCCGTTGATGTAGAGGCGGATGTTTGTGCCGTCATAAGTCGCGGCGACGTGCGTGTAAGCGCCCGCAGGGATCGAGGCGGCGCTGGTGGCGGAGTTGGCTCCGAAGACGGCGCGCAGGCGACCGCCTGACAGTTCGAGCAGGAACCCGTTGGTTCCTCCCGGCGGGGCTTTATCGAAGATACGTCCGGTTGCAACCTGCGTGGGATTGATCCACGTCTCCATGCTCAGCGCGCTGAAACTCATGGAGAGGAAGAAACCGTTAACTTCGAAGTAGTCGTCCACGCCGTCGAGGCTGAGCGCCTGCCCGACCTTACCGGGAGCGAACGTCGCGCCGTTCCTCAATATGCCGCTCTGGTTCTCCGCGAGGTCGAGGGTGTTGCCGTCGAACGGATACCAGTGTACCTGACCGTTGGGCGGCGGCGCACAACTCTGGGCTTGGGCGTTTGACGCGTACGTAAAGACGAGCGCGAGCGCGCAGATAAACGTAACGACAGGCAGGCGACGACGAGGCGTGTGTTTCATCGGAAAGTCCTTATCTTTTTGGAAGCGGCCTAAAGTTAACCTTGTACCTGACAGTGACGCGGCGGCTCGCGTCCTCGGGAGGAGATGCGGGGCGGATTGTAACACGCGGCGGCAAGCACCTGACAGGCAAAAGCCCCTGCCCGGCGACCTGCGCCGCAAGCCCCCGCGCTCCGACTTATTCGGGGAGCTGCCGCTGCGTGCGTAGCGCCCGAAGGTAAGCCACACAACCGACGGAGAGGCTGCCCGCCGTCAGCAAGACGCCAACCACCAGCGTCCACTTCAGCGACAGCCAGAGCAGCGGCGACAAGACGGTAAGGATATTGATGACGACGAGCCAGACAACCGCCGTCTTGATCACTTCCAGAGAGTTTCTGAGGCGAACTTCGTCCAGCGCCCTCGTCGCGCCGCCCGTTATCGTCGCCTCATCGACGCCCGCCGCCGCCGTCGCGTCGCCCGGCGCGCCCGCCTCCGTTTCGCCCGTCTTCGTCCTGCGCGGCCATTTCAGTTTAAGCATGTCTCATTTTATATAACTCTCGCCGTCGAGCGATATACAAAAATATCGCGGGCTGTCTGCGCGGCGTTGATTCACAGCCCGCGTGCTGTCGTGCTATAAGGCGAGCCTGACTTATGAAGCGTTATGTCATCAAACGACCGGCGGGCGCGGCTGTCCCGGAACGACTCGCGCGCTACCGCGAGGAACTGAACGAGGAGCAGTTTGCGGTGGCGACCGCTCCGGCGGGTGCGACGCTCGTGATCGCGGGCGCGGGATCGGGCAAGACGCGCGCCATCACTTATCGCGTCGCCTATCTCATCGAGCAGGGCGTGACGCCTTCGCGCATCATGCTCGCCACGTTCACGAATCGCGCGGCGCGCGAGATGCTCAGGCGCGTCGAAGAGTTGACGGGCGGAAACAACAACGCTTGGCGGCGCGTCTGGGGCGGCACGTTTCATCGCATCGCCAACATGGTCTTGCGTCGCCACGCCGCCGCGCTCGACTATACGGAGAACTACACGATCCTCGACGCCGAAGACGCGCGCGATTTTCTGAACGTGTGCGTGGACGAAGCGGGCATCGACACGAAAGCGCGCCGCTTCCCCAAGGCCGAAGTCCTGCAAGACATCATCAGTTTCGCCAACAACACGGATCGTCCCATCCCGGACGTGGTGGCGCGCAACTACCCGCATTTCGAACCACTCACGCAGGCCATCATGCGCGTGGATTCGATCTTCATGGAGCGCAAGCGCGCGCGCAACTCGATGGACTACGACGACCTCCTGCTCAACTGGAAGCGTCTCCTGTTGGAGAAGCCGGAGATCGCGCGGCTCTACGCCGAACAGTTCGAGCATATCCTCGTGGACGAATATCAGGACACCAATAAGTTGCAGGCGGAGATCGTCGATCTCTTAGCCGTCCAACATAAGAACGTGATGGTCGTCGGCGACGACGCGCAGAGCATCTTCGCGTGGCGCGGCGCGGAGTGGTCGAACCTCTACGAGTTTCCTGCACGCTACCCGCAGGCGCGCCAGTTTCGCCTTGAGAACAACTATCGCTCGACGCCCGAAATCCTCGCCGTCGCCAACGTCTCCATCGCTTCGAACCGCAAACAATTTCCGAAGACGCTGCGCGCCATACGCCCCTCGCTCGGACTCTCGCCCGCGCTCGTCCCCTGCCACGACGCGGATCAACAGGCCGCCTTCGTCGCCGCGCGCATCCTCGAACTGCGCGACGAGGGCGTGCCGCTGAAAGAGTTGGCCGTCCTCTATCGTTCGCACTATCACTCGCTCGAACTGCAACTCGAACTGACACGGCGCGGCATCCCCTATCAAATCCGCAGCGGCGTGCGCTTCTTCGAACAGGCGCACATCAAAGACGTGATCTCTTACCTGCGGCTCGTCGCCAACCCGCGCGACGAACTAGCCTGGAAACGCGTCTTGCGTCTCATTCCGAACGTCGGCGCGGCGACGGCCAACCGCATCTGGGAGCAGATCGGTTACGCGCCCGATCCGCTCGCGCTCGTGTTGCGCGGGGGCGCGGATGCCGCCGCGTCGCGCCGGGGAAACTCCTGGGCGGAGTTTCGCGCGCTGCTCGACGCGCTGGTGATGAATGAGACGCGCACGAACCCGGCCAAGCAGATCGAACTCATCCTCGCGCGCGGCTACGAAGCGCACCTCGCCGCCAACTACGAAAACGCAGAGACGCGACTCGAAGACTTGCGCCAACTCGCACACTACAGCACGCGCTACAACTCGACCGAAGAGTTTCTCGCCGAACTCGCCCTGCTCGCCACCGAACGCTACGGCGCGCCGCAACCCGTCAGCGGAGAAGAGGTCGTGATGGGCGCGGACGAAGACGAACTGATCGCGCTCACCTCCGTCCATCAGGCGAAGGGCTTGGAGTGGCGCGCGGTCTTCATCATCTGGGCGGCTGACGGCAAGTTTCCCTCGCCACGTTCTTTGCGCGATGCGGAAGGCGAAGAGGAAGAACGACGCCTCTGGTATGTCGCCCTCACGCGCGCACGCGATCAGCTCTACATCACTTACCCGCTGATGATCACGGACTACAACCGGCAGACCATCGTGCAGCGTCCCTCCCGCTTCGTCACCGAGACGCCGCCGGAACTTTACGAAGTGTGGAGTCTGGAAGAGGAGAGCGCGCCGCTCGATGCGCTGCCGGAAATTAAGGAGAGCGAGCCGGGCGGTTATTTGAATTAGCGCGCGGGGCGTCGCTGTCTGACGCTCGAATCGTGGTAGCCGGGCGCGCTGGTGGCGGAGGCGAAAAAAGTTTTTCAGCTATGACTAATCACAACTTCAACCTGCCCGTCGAGCGCACGCTCGATGCACGCGTCAAACTTTATTACGACCTGCACGTCCCGCCGCAGACGCCCGCGCCCCTGCTCCTCGCGCTGCACGGCTACGGCAGCAACAAACGTTGGATGATGCGCGAGGCGCGCGAACTTGCGCCCGAAGGATTCGCCGTCGCCGCGCCGCAAGGGTTTCATCAACACCTGAAAGTGCCGAAGGGGGCGGACGGCAAAGAGTCTAAGGAGCGGGGCGGCGCGCTCGGCTTCGGCTTCGGCTGGCTCACCAACTTTCACCCGGAAGAGTCCGTCGCGCTGCATCATCGCGCGCTGCTCGACATTCTGGAGCGTCTGCTCGAAGAAGGCGTGGCCGACAGCTCGCGCATCTTCCTGCTCGGCTTTTCGCAGACGTGCGCGCTCAATTATCGCTTCGCCTTCACGCACGCTGATCTTTTGCGCGGCGTCGTGGGCATCTGCGGCGGGCTGCCGGGCGATTGGGAAACGTCGGAGCAATACCGGCACACGGAGGCCGCCGTGCTGCATCTGGCGGGCACGCGCGACGAGTTTTACCCGCCCGCGCGCACCGCAGACTACGCGGCACGCCTGTCTCTGCGCGCACGCGATGTCGAGTTCAAAAGTTATGACGCGGCGCACGAACTCGACGCCGCGATGCGCGCAGACGTGCGCGCGTGGTTGGCCGCACACACGGCGGGCGGTTCCGGTGAATAGGAACTTGAAATGAGTAGGAACTTGAAATGAGTAGCGGCTGGCGGGAAACTTCTGATGAGCAAAGCGAATCGCGGAAGTAAGGCGAAAACAGGATCGAGAGCGAACGGGCGTCAGCGCGCGATTGAACTCGTGCGGCGGCGAATCGTGAGCGGCGGCAGGCCGCGTCTGCTCGTCTCATTCCTGCTCGCCCTAACGGGCGCGTCCGGGTTTCTCGTCTCGACCGCGTTGCTGCATCTCGGCGTCACGATGATGACGGTGCGCTACCCGCTCGCAGTGCTCTCGGCCTACTCGGTGTTCCTCCTTCTGCTGCGCCTCTGGCTCGCCTTCCAGCGCAAGACGCACCGCCTCGACGACTGGGTTCCAGACCTCGGCGACGCCGCCGCGCAGTTTTTAGATGTGGCCGCGAGAACTCCGGTTAACACTGCCGACGCGGCCACTTTCGGCGGCGGGGCAAACTTCGGCGGCGGCGGCGCGGGCGGCGCTTGGACGGGCGGGGGCGGCGCGTCGAGCAGCAGTTTCGACAGCGGCGGTAGTTCGTCCATCATGGACTCCGTGCCGGATGTCGGGTTAGACCTCGACCTCGATCTGGGCGAGGGGTGCTTCTGGATCGTGATCCCGATCATCGCTATCGCCGGGGTGCTCGTGGTGATGTTCTACGTGGTCTATGTCGCGCCCATCTTCCTCGCGGAGATTCTGGTTGACGCGCTCCTCGTCGCGGGCTTGTACAAACGCCTGAAAGGCATCGAGGAGCCGCGCCACTGGCTGCGCTCGGTCGTGCGCCGGACGCTCCTGCCCGTCATGCTGGCGACCGCGCTCTTCACCGCCGCCGGATACCTGATGGGGCGCATCGCCCCCGCCGCGCAATCCATCGGCGGCTTCTGGCGCGAGATCAACACACCGAAAGATAGACTCTGAAACAGACGGAGCGACTCGCAGCCGGACAAACTTCGAGATCGACTCGCCGCAAGGCGCGTCCGAATCCGCTCGCCGCGAGATGGACGTTGAACGAGCCGACTTCTGCGAGTATAGTTCACGGCGCACGCCCATCCCTTCCGCGAAAGTGAAATTGCCGGAGATGAAATTCATATCACGCTTTGCAAAGGCTCGCGTTCGGCTGGCATCGCTTGTTCTGCTCGTCGTCGCCTTCGTCGCAGCGCAAACGGCTTGCGGTCGGTCGGGCGAATCGGAGCAGCAGGCGGCGGCGCACGCGTCGGAGATTCGCGCCGTGCTCGACGCGCAGGCGGCGGCCTGGAATCGCGGCGATGTCGGCGGCTACATGGACGGCTACGAGCGCGCCGAGACGACGACCTTCATCTCCGGCGACACCGTGGCGCGCGGCTGGCAGACCGTCCACGACCGCTACAAAAAGAGCTACGACACGCCCGCCAAGATGGGCACGCTCGCCTTCAGCGAACTTGAGATCAAACCGCTCAGCGAGTTTTACGCCAACGTCACGGGGCGCTGGCAGTTGACGCGCGAGAAGGACACGCCGCACGGTCGCTTCGCGCTCATCTTCCGCCGCACCGGCGCGGGCTGGCGCATCGTGCAGGACACGACGACCTCCGCCAGTTGAGCTTTCAGGTCAATCGTTCGCGTCGAGCTTTTTAGTCCCCTGCCAGTTGATAACTTTCAACTCTTAAGGATGGTTCATAACAATAAGGATGGTTCACAACATGCCACGCCAGCTCAAGTTTACGCACATTACCAACGCCGTCGTCTTTACCTTCTTCTTCTTCTGCCTCGCGCTGCTGCCCGTAGCGCACGCGCAGACGATGAGCGGGCTTCCCGACGCGCGCACGCAGGCGTCGAGTTCTCTGCGCGCGCCCGGAGCCTTCCCCATCGAGCGTTATTTGAACATCCGCTCGGCCTCTTCGCCCACGCTCGACGTGCGCGGCGAGCGCATCGCGTTTTTGACGAACGTGACGGGCACGGCGCAGGTCTGGAGCATCCCTTCGGCGGGCGGCTGGCCGGAACAGTTGACCTTCTACACGGATCGCGTGGACTTCGTGCGCTGGTCGCCCGACGGCACGGGTCTGCTCTTCGGCAAGTCACGCGGCGGCGACGAGAACTCGCAGCTCTTCTGGATGTCGCCCGACGGCGCGCAGGTGCGCCAACTCACAGACGCGCCCCGCGTGCGTTACAACTTCGGCGGGTGGTCGGCTGATGGGCGGCGCATCAGCTACGCCTCGAACAAACGTAACCCGAACTTTTTCGACATCTACACGATGGAAGTGGCGACGGGCGTGGAGTCGCTCGTCTATCAACAGGACGGCTCGAACGCCGTCAGCGCGTGGTCGCCCGACGGGCGTTTCATCGTCGTCTCGCGTGCGAGCGACACGCTCAGTCTCGATAACGACCTCTATCTCGTCGAAGTGGCGTCGAAGGGCGTCACGCATCTCACGCCGCACGACGGGGCGACGCAATACGGCGATGTGCACTTCTCGCGCGACAATCGCTCGCTCCTCCTGAGCACGAACGCGCGCGGCGAATGGCTCTCGCTCGCGCGCATGGATTTGGCGACGCGCCGCATCGAGATCATAGACGACACGCCCTGGGACATAGACGCCACCGCCATCTCCGACGACGGCCAACTCTTCGCCTACACGCTCAACCGCGACGGCTTCAGCGAACTCTACGTGCGACGCCTGAACGCTGCGGGCGTCCCCGCGAAAAGAGACGCGGCCATCGCGCTGCCGGGCAAAGGCGTGGTCGGCGGGCTGGAGTTTTCCGGCGACGCAAGACGGCTCGCGCTCGTCTTCAACGGCGCGCGTTACAACCCGGACGTGTGGCTCTACGATCTCAAGACGCGCAAACTCCGACAGGTCACGCGCTCCTCGCGCGCCAGTATTCCGCAAAGCTCCTTTGTCGAACCGCAGCTCGTCCATTACAAGAGTTTCGACGGGCGCGACATTCCCGCCTGGTATTACCGGCCACTGTCTGCGGGCAACACCGGAACAGGTGGCGGCAGGTCGCAACTCGCGCCGCTGCCCGTGATCGTCAGCGTGCACGGTGGTCCCGAAGGACAGGAGCGTCCCGGTTTCAACCCGACTTATCAATACTTCCTCTCGCGCGGCTACGCCGTGCTCGCGCCGAACGTGCGCGGCTCGACCGGCTACGGCAAGACCTACACGCACCTCGATGACGTGAAACTGCGCGAAGACTCCGTGAAGGACTTGGCCGCCGCCGTCGATTGGTTGAAGACGGGTGGCGGGGCAGACCCGCGCCGCATCGCCGTCATGGGCGGCTCTTACGGCGGCTACATGACGCTCGCCGCCATCACGCTCTATCCAGACCTCTGGGCGGCGGCCATCGAGATGTATGGCATCTCGAACTTCGAGACGAACCTCAAGAACACCTCCGGCTATCGCCGCAAGCAACGCGAACGCGAATACGGCACGCTCGCGGGCGATCTGGAATTCCTGCGTTCCGTCTCGCCCATCTACAAAGTGAATCGCATCAAAGCGCCGCTCCTCGTCTTTCAGGGCAAGAACGATCCGCGCGTCCCTTACACGGAGTCGGAGCAGATCGTGAAAGCCCTGCGCGACCGCAACGCGCCCGTCGAATACACGCTCTTTGACGACGAAGGGCACGGCTTCGTCAAACTCACCAACCGCCTCGTCGTCTATCCCAAGATCGTGGACTTTCTGGAACGACACATGAAGTAAGTTACGAATTTCAGGACTCAGAGTGCGTCGCCAAACTATCTTCTGACTTCCTTTGCGCCTTTGCGAGAGATCAAACTCACGCAAAGGCGCAAAGCCGCAAAAGGAGAGCTTAACAACTTGAAACCTCCGATGCTCGCCGTCCTCAACTGCTCGCAACTCGTCACGCTCCGGGGCGCGCCGCGCCCGCGCGTGGGGGCGGAGATGCGCGAGCTTTCGATCATTGAAGACGGGGCGATGCTCGTCGGCGTTGACGGGCGGATCGCGCGTGTGGGCGCGCGCGGCGAGGTCGAGCCGCATATCACCGTCGAGTGCGAGGTGATAGACGCGGGTGGCCGCATCGTGATGCCCGGCTTCGTAGACGCGCACGCGCATCCGGTCTTTGCGGGAACGCGCGCGCATGAGTTCGAGCAGCGTGCGGAGGGCGCGACGTATCAGGAGATCGCAGCGGCGGGCGGCGGCATCCGTGCCAGCGTGCGCGCGACGCGGGCGGCGACGGAAGACGAATTGGTGGCGGCGTCGAAGCGTTACACCGGGTGGTTTCTGCGCGGGGGGACGACGACCGTGGAGGCCAAGTCGGGTTATGGATTGTCTGCGGAAGACGAGTTGAAGATGCTGCGCGCCGTGCGCCGTTTGAACGAGGAGACGCCGCTGCAATACGTGCCGACATTCTTGGGCGCGCACGAAGTGCCGGATGAATATCGCTCCCGGCGCGCAGCCTATGTCGAGTTGATCATCAGAGAGATGTTGCCGCGCGTGGAGGAAGAGAAGCTGGCGGAGTTCTGCGACGTGTTTTGCGAAGAGCGCGTGTTCACGGTGGACGAATCGCGTCGCATCCTCCTCGCCGCGCGCTCGCATCAACTCGGTCTGCGCCTGCACGCAGATCAACTTTCGCTCTCCGGCGGCGCGTTGCTCGCCGCCGAACTCGGCGCGGCGACCGCCGACCATCTCGAACACACGGATGCCGCGGGCATCGCCGCGCTCCGCGCCGCGCGCGTTCAGCCCGTGCTGCTGCCCGGTTCGGTTTATGCGCTCGGCTCGCGCAACTATCCTGCGGCGCGAGAGATGATCGAAGCGGGACTCGCCGTGGTCCTGGCGACCGACTTCAACCCCGGCTCTTCGCCCACGCCCTCCATCTCTCTGGTACTCTCGCTCGCCTCCACGCAGATGCGCATGACGCCCGCCGAAGGGATTGTCGCGGCGACGATCAACGCCGCTTACAGTCTCGGGCGCGGGCGCGAGACGGGGTCTTTAGAGGCGGGCAAGCGCGCCGATTTCTGTCTCCACGACTGCGCGGATTATCGTGAACTCGCATACTTCTTCGGCCTTGAACATGCGTACACGGTCTACGTCGGGGGGCGTCTCGCGTTCCGGCGCGGGGCTTGAAGTTTTGCCGCAAGCGAGCGACCAAAAATAATTGTTGACGCAAAACTTATTGATTCTGTATATTTGCTTCAACACTGGAAAGGAGGTGATCAAAAAACGTATATGAGTTCTTATCACAGTGAGGTGGCTGCGGCCTGACCTCCGGATTGAAAACTTGAATTGGTAGGGTTTTCGTCCGTCCGTCGCTGAAACAAAAGCGGCACACAGGCCAATCCCAACAGTTCACCGGAAAACCGCCTACGTTAAATCGTAGGCGGTTTTTCTCTTTTGACTCCCGGCAAACAAACCCGCCTCCGCTCCTCGCGCCGGAGGTGTTGACCGAAGCCGCGATTCGTTATAAAAAGTTTAGAATTGCGGGAAAAAATTGCTTGAAGGTTAAGTCAGTTTGCTCCCTGTATTTTAAAGATTTGAGAGGTCTTGAATGTGATCGCGGAGAGCTGCATCGGGCTGACTGAAAATAAACTACTCGCTTTATTGCCAGACGAAGAACGCACGCGCTTACTGCCATTTCTTGAATTCGCCGTGCTCGCCCACGGCAAAGTTATCTTCGAGCCGGACGAACCCATCCAACAGGTCTGTTTCCCTTTGAGCGGCATCATCTCGATTGTCGCCCCGTCGGAGAGCGGAGCGAGCGTCGAGGTGGTGATGGTCGGAGCGGAAGGCGTGACGGGCATCCCGGCTCTCTGGGGAGACGGCCTTTCGCCGAACAGCCGCGCCGTGGTGCAAGTTGACGGCACAGGCATGTTGATTCGCGCCGACGCGCTCCGGCGAGAGTTTTACAGAGGCGGGACGCTCCAGGAGTTGCTGCTGCGCTATACGCAGACTTACCTCACGCAGATCACGCAATCCGTCCTCTGCCAGTGTTTCCATCATATCGAGGCGAGGCTCGCACGCTGGCTGCTGGAATGCCGTCTGCGCACGAACTCGAACGAACTTCGTCTCACACAGGAATACATCGCGCAGATGATCGGCGTGCGGCGCGCGGGCGTGAGCGGCGCGGTAGCGCAGTTAAAAGAGCGCGGCTTGATCGAGCACACGCGCGGCACGGTCTGGATCATCAATCAGGCGGGGCTGGAGGCGGCGTCGTGCGAATGCTTTCAAGTTATCCGCGCCGAGGTTGCGCGCCTCTTCGGCGATGCCGGCCAACTCGTGACGAATAACGCCTGAGCGTGAGACTAAAGGCCGGCTGCAATCAAGCGCGCCTGAAAACCTTCATCGCCACTTAAAGACACGTAAGAACACGAAGGGGGCGCGGAGAGTGAATCAACTCTCCGCGCCCCCTTCGTGTTCTTACGTGTTGAGTCTTAATGCTTAAGGCTCAAGTAGAAATTTCCGTCCTTCCTTTTCACCTCTGCTGATTGGCGGCGACTTTGGCGAGGGCGATGGTGAGCGCAGCTGCGCCCAGACCTTTCACGAGCGTCGGATGCTCTGCGTAGAAGTTGCTTGCCATGTCTATGATCGAAGGGTCTTTCTGTTCCGCCTGCGTGGCGATCTCCTGCACGACTTCGGGCGACACCTGCTCGGCCATCTCCGGCGTCACTTCGCGCTGCCCGCCGCCCAACATTCCGGCCAGACCGGACGCGCCGCGATTCACCAGAATTTGCGAGATCACCGTGGGACCTAAAGTTGAGATGAGCGTGTTGAGGATGCTGGCGCGCTGCGTGCCGTTCGATTGGCCGAAGAGTTGGCCGAGCATGCTGCCGAAGGGCGGCGTCTGGTTTGAACGAAACGCGGCGGCCAAGCCGTCGGCCAACGCCGATTGCGGCGCGGCCTGCGCGAATTGATCGAAATCGTTGTCCACGTTATTCGACTGCTGCTGTTGCTGCGTGTTGCCGCCTTGATACTGTTGTAAGAGTCCGCTGACCTGATCGAACCAACCCATATAATTTTCACCTCTCGTCGAGTAAAAGATTTCAAGCGGCGCGGGCGGCAGAGACATCTCTGCCGCCCGCGCGTTTAGAAAAACCGTGTGT
>DASWNS010000452.1:0-5343 GCA_036399115.1 Pyrinomonadaceae bacterium
ACTTTCGGATCGGGTTAGCCTACGAGCAGCTGGGAAAGTATGAAGAGGCCGTCAATGCCTTCCAGAGCGCGATTGCTCTTTCGATAGACAATTCGGCAGCGAAAGCGACGGCGACGTTCAAAGGCGGTTCGGATGCGCGTGCCTCGATGGCGCATACTTATGCACTGATGGGAAAACACGACGCGGCGCGAAGCGTGCTTGCGGAACTGGAAGAACACGCCAGACACGCCTACGTCCCGCCCCATGATATGGCTATGATCTATTCGGGTCTGAGAGAAAATGACAAGGCCTTCGAGTGGCTCAAGAAAGCTTATCAGGAGCGTTATAGCCTGCTCGTCTTTCTCGAACTCGATCCTAGATTCGACAACCTGCGCGTCGATCCGCGCTTCAACGATTTATTGAGCCAGGCTACATGACATCCACGCAGGTGTATCCCGTGATTTATGTTTTAGACGGTGATTTCCTCTTTGGGATGGCAGCCGGGTTGACTCGCTTCACCAATTGGTTCAGGGGAGTCCCAGAGCCCATCATTGTGGGCATTAGCTACGGCACGGAAAGCTCTGATCAATGGCCTCAGTTGCGAGAACGCGACTTTAAGATTCCCGAGGTGCGCGACGCGCTTGGCGATAGTGCGGCGAACCTCTTTTTAGATGCCCTGACGCAGGAGATGATCCCTTTTATTGAAGCGAACTATCGTACCGTCCCGTCTGACCGTTGCCTGTATGGCTATTCGTCGAGCGGGTTCTTTGTGCTCTACGCGCTGTTCCATCAGCCGGATGCCTTTCAGCGGTATATCTCCGGCAGCGGCGATCTGTATATCGCGTACCCGTTCGGTCGGCCATAAAAGGCCGTCTGGATGAATCAAGGTAGCCGCGTGGGTATCACTCGCGCGGCTACCTTGATTGGCTCTGGTGCAAATAGCAATCCAGGATACGCTGAAGCAACGCAAGCTTTAACTTCAGGCGATTCACACTAACTCCCAGGGCAGGCGGGAAACAATCACAACGTCCGTCTTCCGCCCGGCGGGCTGTCGCTCGATAAAGTGGAAATGTCACTGGTGCAACAGGCCATCGAGCAAAGCGGCGGCAACCAGACGAAGGCCGCCGAACTGCTGGGCATCTCCCGCGACCAGCTTCGCTATCGTCTCAAGAAGATCGAAGAGGCCGCGAGTTGATCGTGAGCATTGATTGGTGCCGGGCATGAGCGGAAGAGCAGACGAGACTTTGCCGGGGAGCACGGAGCACGGGCAGAGCGCGGAGGATGCGCTCGCCGAGTCGCTCAAGGAACTGGCGGATATTAAGTTTGCGCTGGACGAGTCCTCGATAGTGGCGATTCACAGACCAGCGTGGCATCATCAATTACGTCAACGACAAGTTCTGCGAAGTCGCCCCCGCCTCGCTTGCGGAGGTCGTCCATCACGCAGTGCAACTCGCGCGCGATCAGGCTGCGCTCTCCAACGCCCACCGCCGGAATGTCAGCGTCGAGTTTGATCCGCCCGGCGAACCTTTCATCCTTCCGCTGGATGCCGCGCAGGTCGAGGACGCGGTGTTGAATCTTGTGATCAACGTCGTCGAAGCCGTGGAAGCGTAATTTACGCAGTCGTCGCTCTTCGAGGCTGAAATATGGCCGTCAACCGCGCGGCATACTCCTTGCACTTCCGCACTCACGTAAAGGAGAAGTGCCCGCCACTGTCAAACGGGGTAATCGACTGAGAGATAACCGATATTGCCTGTGCTCTTTTGTCTTGCAGTGAAATTCACCAGCTTGATGTTTGCGATCTCATTTACGGCTGCACGAAAAAGCGATGGCGTTGCATCGGACATAAAGGTAAGGCTCTGCCTGTCGCCCCCTCCATTTTTATAAATGACCTCTGCGGACACGAGAAAGTCATCTCGCGCCCAGTAGGACTTGGGTATCCCTGTCGTGATGGGACATCCGCACATCATCTTAACGTATACAAAGATGCTGCCGGACATGTCGGGTATGGCGGACGCCGGGGGCTTTTCCAGCAGAAGCCCCGGCACCACCACGATCACTCTGTAGTCTGATTGCATCTGATTAAGCGCAATACTTTGTGTGAGGACAAGGTCATCTCCTTGCGGCCTCGGGATACTCACGCTCACGGTACCCAGTACGCTTGGTTGGGGAATGGTGACGGCGACAGTTCCGCAAATCGTGAGGTTGTTTGGCGTCAGGTAATTCACTGCCGGATCGCTCCCGGTAGCAGGCAGCGGAGTGAGGATGGGCAAGAAAGAAGATATCCCCTTAATCGAGGGGAGGCTGCTCAGGAAGTTGGGACCTATCGCCCCATCGTTAACGTTATCACCTAACTGGTATGTAATAGGAAGGGTGTTGCCCGGCAGTTTTAAGGAGAGTTTGATGCTGTCGGTTTTGTAAGCATTAGGTCCCAAGAATTTACCTCCCAATGCCTGGAGATAGATGGTGATTCTGGCAGTCGTTTGCATGGATTTGGTTTCCTCTTCCGGGTAGATTTGCCACCGAAATTATTTAGATGCCTTTGTAGATTAACCCGGGATCGAATGCTAGACCCCGGAGTGTCCGTGACTATGTCTTTGGCTTGAGTATCTTGTCAAGACTTATCCGCGCTTGATTTCAGCCCGCATTTCGCGAGGACGTGGACACCGCCTTGTGGCTTAAGGGAGACGAAGACCTCAAGAACCTCGTCGCCTGCGGTCAAGCGACTACGTGCTTCAATCTCCTGCGCTACCTGCTTGAGAAAAGGTCTGCACAACTCAGCACCGCCGGATCACGAGAGAGCGGCCTTTATGAGGATGCCGGTAAGCTGTGGTCGCAGCTAAAGGATGATCCTTACCGACTCTTACGTTAATAACCCTTCGCCTCCATGCGAGCCTGCGAATAACTTTTTTTGCTTCGGGCGGCAGCAAACTTTTATCCCTTGATGAGCGGAAGCCCCTTCGTCTCCTTTAGCGAAGAGTCTGCTATTGAAGGTGACAAGACTTGTCTGACACACGCTCCCGGCATTTGCCGATGATGTCGTCGCGCCGCGAGCCGGAAACGTTGATGAGATACGACCATGACAGGGAGAATCTGTCGCAGAACCTCTTCAACTTCCCCGGTTATGAAGAGGTGTGAAGCCTCTGGTATCCTCAGGAGCAGGGAATGGCGTGGCTCGTGGAATACGGAGAGTCCGTTAATTCGGGCATCAAAGTTTCCTGAGAGATTATTTTCGCAACACAGCCTTTTTTCGTCATATAGAACGGTGCGGAGGAAGGCGTAGAGACTTTGAGAGAGAGCGCGCGCAGGGATTGAGCGTGCGCGTGATACCGAAACCATGAGTATAGATTCGAGCGTTATCGCGGCCATCGAGGCCGCCGTCAAGGCCGAACCGGAGAACGCGGAACTGCGGCTGCACCTCGCCCTGCTGCTCCTGAAGGCAGGGCGCGCACAGGACGCGCTCGACCACTGCCAGAAGATTCTCGCCGCGCAACCCGACCACGCGGGGGCTTTGCACTGCGCGGCGAATGCGTCGGAGTCGCTCGGCGAACGGCAACGGGGCGAGGGCTATCGCAGAATCGCCGCCGCGCTCGGCGGGACGCCGGACGCGAAGGCCGCGCAGGGAGATGAGTCGAAGCCGCTGGCAGAGGCGTTGGAAGAGATCTTCGGCCCCGACACAGGCCGCCGCGACGACAAGGGGGAAGGCAAAGCCGTGCCGCGCCGCGTGGTTGACGGAGACACTACCGCAGGGCACTGGGAGGCCGAACCGTCTGACATCAAGCTCTCGGACGTGGCGGGAATGGAGGAGGTGAAGCGTCGCCTTCATCTCTCGCTGCTCGCGCCGCTGCGCAACCCTGAGATGATGAAGCTCTACGGCAAGTCGCTGCGGGGCGGGCTGCTGTTCTATGGTCCGCCGGGCTGCGGCAAGACCTTTATCGCGCGTGCGGTCGCGGGCGAGATGGGGGCGCGCTTCATCGCCATCGGGCTGGCCGACGTGCTCGACATGTACATCGGCCAGAGCGAGCGGAACCTGCACGAAATCTTCGAGACGGCGCGACGCACCGCGCCGTGTGTGCTCTTCATTGACGAGATAGACGCTCTCGGTCGCAAGCGCAGCCTGCAACGCCACTCCGGCGGCAGGGACGTTGTTAACCAACTGCTCTCCGAACTGGACAGCATCGGCAACGACAATCGCGGCGTCTTCGTCCTCGCCGCGACCAATCACCCTTGGGATGTGGACACCGCGCTGCGCCGTCCCGGCAGGTTCGACCGCACGCTTCTCGTGCTCCCGCCCGACCAGACCGCGCGTGCCGCCATCCTCCGTTATCACCTCGGCGAACGCCCCGTCGAAGGCGTCGACCTGCGATGGGTGGCCGAAAAGACCGACGGACTCTCCGGCGCAGACCTCGCGTACGTCGTCGAGTCGGCAACCGAATTGGCGTTGGAAGAGTCCATCTCAACCGGCAAGCCCCGCCCCATCCGCCAGAACGACTTCAAACGCGCGCTCAAGGAGATTAAACCGAGCATCCGCCCATGGTTTGAAGTGGCGCGCAATTACGCCATGTTCTCCAACGAGGGCGGCATGTATGACGACCTGCTCGATTACCTGCGGGCGAAGCGAATGCTCTAGCAGCGCGTGCGGCGAACTCCGCTGGTAAGCGATATACAGGATTCTGCGTCGAGTGAAATTTTCACATGAGTAGTGACAACTCCTGCTCCTACGTTCCTCATTCGCGTTGAGGCTTTCAGACAAGCGCACACTCTTCACCCTTTGAATTTATGAACGAAGAATCCTTCATCAACCACGCGGGCGGGCATGTCGAGCGTGCGCGCATCCTGATTGAGCAGGACCGCTATGCGTTGGCCGAGTCCGAACTGCGCCATCACATTCTCGACGAGCCTGAGGACGCAACGGCGCACGCGTTGCTCGCGCTTACGCTGTCGCAGCAGAATAAGCACAGGGAGGCGGTGGAGTCGGCGCGCCACGGGATACACCTCGCGCCGATGTTCCCTTACGTGCACTACATTCTGGCACACGTCTACAACCAGCAGGATCAACTCGACGGGGCGGAGAAGGCGATCAACGAGGCTATCCGGCTCGACCCGGAAGAGGCCGATTATTTCGCGTTGCTGAGTAACGTCAAGTTGCGGCGACGCCGCTGGCAGGAGGCGCTCGAAGCTGCGGAAACGGGACTCTATTTCAACTCGGAGCACGTCGGCTGCATCAACCTGCGGGCGATGGCTCTCAACCAGATGGGGATGTCCGACGAGGCGGCGGTCGCCATCGAGGGCGCGCTCAGCGTCGAGCCGGAGAACGCGCTCACGCACGCCAATCGCGGCTGGCAGGAGTTGCATCGCGGCAACTAC
>DASWNS010000453.1:0-4443 GCA_036399115.1 Pyrinomonadaceae bacterium
ATACGCTCCGTCACGATGCCCGCCCGGACGCGCCATGACGAGTTGCCCGCCGCACAACAACGGCGCGTAGAACTCCCAGACCGAGGCGTCGAAGCTGAAAGGTGTCTTCTGTAAGACGCGGTCGGTGTGGGTGAGAGGAAAGCGTTCCTGCATCCAGCGCATGTGGTTGGTGATGGCGCGATGGGTGACGACGACGCCTTTGGGCTGTCCGGTCGAGCCTGACGTGTAGATGACGTAGGCGGGGTGCTCCGCTTCGACCGGCGTTGCCGGGTTGGCGCGGCTCTGGCTGTCGAGTGTCTCCTGTGCGGCATCGAGACTGATGATCTGCGCCTGCCGTCTGGGGAGTTTCTCTATCAGCCACGTCTGGCTCAAGACCACCGGAAGGCGAGCATCCTTGATCATGAACGACAGACGCTGTTTCGGATATTCAGGATTCAGTGCCACGTATGCGCCGCCTGCTTTGAGCACTCCCAGCAGCGCAACAACCATTTCGAGCGAACGCTCCATCAACACGCCGACTAACATCTCCGGAGCCACGCCATGCGTTTGCAGATGATGTGCCAGTTGATTGGCACGCTCGTTGAGTTCGCGATAAGACAACTGCGTGTCTTCATACACAACAGCGACGGCGTCGGGCGTGCGCTCGACTTGTTCCTCGAACAACTCGTGGAGTCTCTGTTGCTGCGAATAATCCTCGTGTGTGTCGTTCCATTCGGAGATAAGCTGGTGCCGGTCTGCGTCGCTTAATATTTCCAGATTATTGATGGGCAGCGATGGGTCTGCGGCGGCACTGTTGACGAGTTGTTTGAAGGAACGCGCGATCCGTTCGATGTTCTCGGTCGTATGGAAAGCCGGGTCGTAGTGAAATTCCGTGCGCAGGCCGTCGCCCGCCGACACGCAACGGAGCTTGACCTTGAAACGGTCTGTCTCGGCATAGCTCCGGTGCAGAGAGAAAGTGATCCCGCCAGCCGTATAGGCGGCAGGCTCCGCTTCAAACTCAAAGCCTACGGAGAGCAACGAGGTCGCAGCTTCGCCGGGCTTCTCCGCATCCTGTACCCAATCGAAGTATTCCTGAAAGCTGTGGGCTTGCTGTAGCGACTCGTCGAGTTGGACGAGGATTTCGCTGAAATGCGAGTTGCGTTCAAACTGAGCCTGCACCGGCACCGTCTTCGCAAACAAGCCGAACGATTCGAGTAGCGGCTCGAACTTTCTTCCGTCGAGCGTCACGCCGACGATAACCTGTGGTTGCCCTGTGAGACGCCGGAGGAGCACGTGCGTGCAGGCCAGCAGGAAGGTGGAGGTTTCCGTATTGTGCCTGCGGGCTACGGCTTGAAGTCGGTCGAACACGGGAGGCTCAATCTCGACGGAGAGCATCTCCGACTTATATTTCGGAAGTTCGGCAGGCGCGAGTTCCAGAGGCAAGGGCGACTGATTCGAGAGGTCGTGCTGACGCCAGTGCTGGATGCTTGTTTCGTCAACTTCTTCGAGCAGGCTATTCTGCCACTCGGAGAACTGCGTGTATTGCATCACCTCGTCCGGCGAGTCGCCGTCCGGGGGATTGACCTGATATGACTTTCCGAGTTCATTGAACAGGTTTTTGAGAGTCGCGGAGTCTGCGTAGAGCGCGGGCAGGGTCAGGAGCAGGACGTATCGCTCGACGGAGAGGGTCGCCAGAATGGCGCGCAGGGGTTGCGCCCGCTCCAGATCGAAGGGTAGCCGCAACTGCTCTTGAAGCAGAGCATCTATTCGCTCCGCCTGTTGCGCTCTCTCCAGATTCTGCAAGTCGAGCGCGCGCCACTCGAAGGTGGCCTCGTCGGCGATCACCTGCAAAGGAAATGTCAACGCAGGCGGGTGATAAAACCCCGTGCGCAAGACCTCATGCCGGAGGACGATTCTCCGCAGAGCGTCTTTGAGCACGTCTGGCTCGACGTGCCCTTCAAGCACAATAGCGCAGCCTGACGTATAGTTCGAGCCATCTTGATGTAACCGCCACAGACGCTGCTGTTGTGGCGAAATGGCGAATCCCTGGAGGCTCACCTCGGACATGCTCTCTCTCCCTTTTATGAGTCGCGGCTGCCGAACAGATCGCCCATGGCGACCACGATCTTTCGGCTGCCCTGGTAAGGTTTACGCCCGTGAGCGACGAACATGTTGTCCAGCATCAGGACATCGCCCAGTTCCCACGGGAAGGTTATGATTGCTCTCGTATATGCTTCTCGAATCTCCGCCAGCACCGAAGGCTCGATCTTCGAGCCGTCGCCGTAATAGGTATTGAAGGGCAGTTCCTCTTCCCTGAACATCGTCAACAGAGACTTCTGCACGTCTGCGTCGAGCGTGGCGACGTTGTAGATGTTGAGGTGATTGAACCAGGTCGGCTCGCCCGTTTTCGGATGTCGCCTGACGGCTTCTCGCACCTGCCACGTCCGCAGGTGGTTCGCATCCGTCCATTCCAGCCTGATGCCCGCCTCGCGGCAATAGGCTTCTACTTCGGCGCGGTCGGAAGTTTGAAAAGCGGTCTGCCAGGAGACGCCCAAACCGTCGCCGTAATTCCTGACGTACATCACTTTTCGCTCCTCAAACCGCTCGATGATCTTCGGGTCGAGTGAGCGGAGCACCTGCCGGTTACTCGCCATCGGAGTCTCCCCGCCCTGCTCGGCGGGCTGGAGACAACCGAACCAGATTTTCAGCGGCCACTGATGCGAATAGGTGTGTTCGCTGTGCATCTGTATCCACTGGTCAGCCGGGTGGTCTGTCGAGGTGTAGATTTGCTTGCCGATGGAGGTGCGCGGGGAAGAGCGTTCGCGGTATTCAAAGAGTTGGGGCGAGATCGTCGTCACAAACTGTTCGAAACGGTTGAGGGTGTCGGCCTGAAAACCCCGGAACAGGAGCGCGCCGTGCTTTAACAACTCCGTCTCAATGAACTCCAGATTCCCCTTCGCCCATACCGCGAGATTGATCATCTCTCCGACCGGCTCTATCAACAGCGGCAGGCTCTCGCCTGACGCCAGATAACTGGTCCTGACAAGATTAGCCTTTTGAATGTTGATCGCCTTCGGCTTAACCGCCAGCAGCTTTTTGAGACTCGCATTCGCACGCTCTTTGCTTTCCATAACTGGTGTGCTTCTCTCCTGCTTGCCCATCATCTCGATTGAGTTCAGCCGCACGTCCGGCTCTACGACGATCCGGCGCAGGATGGCTTCGTAATTTTCGATGATGGGCGTAATGGTTTCGGGTTCGAACAGGGCTGTCAGGTATTTCAGATACGCCGTCAACTGCTCCGGCTCTTCCCAGACCGTGATGGAGAAATCGTACTGCATTTGCACGAGGGGGATTTCGTAGGGCGCGAGCGTGAGGCGCGGGAGCCTGAGCGTTTGGGAGAGCGGAATATTTTGTAAGACGAAAGTGGTTTGGAAGATTGGCGTCTGATGCGGTTTACGCTTGGGCTGCAACACCTCTACGAGTTTGTCGAAGGGGATGTCCTGATGCGCGTAGGCTTGCAGCGAAACCTCACGCACCTGCGTCAACAGTTCGCGGAAACGCAGGCCGCCGGAAACCTTCGTGCGCAACGCCAGCACATTTACAAAGAAGCCGATCAAGCCTTCAATTTGCGCCCGGTTGCGGTTGGCGATGGGCGTGCCGACGATGATGTCCTGCTGTTCGCTGTAGCGATACATCAAAACTTTGTAGGCGGCGAGCAGCGTCATAAACAACGTTACGCCTTCTCGCTGGCTGAAAGCGCGAAGCGCATCCGTCAGCTCTTTGTTCAGTACCAGAGACTTCACCGCGCCCGCAGGACTCTGACCCGGTTGCTTCGCATGATCCGTCGGGAATTCCAGCACCGCGGGCGCGCCTGCCAGTTGTCTCTTCCAATATGCAAGCTGCGCCGCGCAGGACTCGCCCTTGAGCCATTCGCGCTGCCACGCCGCATAGTCCGCATACTGGAGCGGCAATTCCGCCAGCGGCGAAGGCTGCCCTGCCGAAAAGGCTTCGTAGAGCGTCGCCAGTTCCCTGATGAGAATGCCCATAGACCAACCATCGGCGACGATATGGTGCATCGTCAGCAGGAGGATATGTTCCTCGTCCGCCGTGCGCAGCAGCTTTACACGGAGCATCGCGCCGCCCATGAGGTCGAAAGCGCGACGCGCCTCTTCGAGCGAAAGTTTTCCGGCCTCCTGTTCGCGTTCGGCGGCGGGTAAATCCTGTAGGCTCTGCACGACTATGCGTAACTGCATCTCCGTATGGATGACCTGCACCGTCTCGCCTTCGAGGGTGGCAAACGTTGTCCGCAGCACTTCGTGCCGCCGAATGATTTCGTTGAGACTCCGCTCCAGCGCGACGACATCGAGGGGTCCGCTCAGGCGCACGGCGGCGGGCACGTTGTAGCCGGGATCGTCCGGCTCTAATTGATGAAGAAACCAGAGGCTCTGCTGTGCAAACGAGACG
>DASWNS010000454.1:0-16688 GCA_036399115.1 Pyrinomonadaceae bacterium
GACCCGACCTCCCTGCGCGCCGTCGAAGTCCTGCGTGGACCCAACACGGCACAGTACGGCTCGGACGGCCTCGGCGGCACCGTCCAACTCGTCTCGCGCCAGCCCGAGTTCGGCTTCGACCGCCCGGAATGGCACGGCGAGTTCAACAACTTCTTCACCAGCGCAGACCTCTCCTACGGCAGCAACGCGCTCGTCACTTACGGCACAAAGCGTTTCGGCCTCCTGACGAACGTGATGGCGCGTCGCGTCAACACGCTCAGACCCGGCGGCGGCATCGACAGCCACTCGTCCATCACGCGCTTTCTCGGTCTGCCCTCGAACATCACCGGAGAGAACCGTCTTACCGATACGGCCTTCACGCAGTATGGCGGCACGATTCAGATGAACTATGCGCCGACGAATAACCAGCAGTTCATCGTGCGCTACCAGCGCGGCCAGCAGGACGGCGGCAAGCGTTACGACCAGACGCTCGGCGGCGACGGCAATCTCATCGCCGATCTACGCAACCTGATGCTCGACTTCGGCTACGTGCGCTATCTCAGGCAGGGCTTCGGCTTCTTCGATAATTTATCCGCCACCGTCTCCTACAACAGCCAGCGCGAAGAGCGCGTCAATCAGGGCGGTCAGGGCAACCCGCTCGCCGCCATCACGCACGACAAAGAGCGCACCACCACCACCGGCTTCAGCTTCTACCTCGACAAGCAACTCGGCAAACGCAACAACTTCGTCTTCGGCGGCGACCTCTACCGCGACCACGTGAATGCGCCTTCCTTCACTTTCCAACCCGTCACGCTCGCCAACCCGGAGATCGGGCGGTCAACCCTCACGCGCCCGCGCGTGCCGAACGGCGCACGCTACATCCTCGCCGGAATTTACGTGCAGGACGCGCACGAACTCATCGAGCGGCGTCTGCGCCTGAGCGGCGCGCTGCGCTACAACGTCGGCTCGTATCGCTCGCGCGCCTCGAACAGCCCGCTCGTTGACGGGCAGCCTTTGTTTCCCGACGACAGCCTGCGCGTGGCCGATTTTTCCGGGCGCATCGGCGCGGTGGCGACTTTAACCGACGGCCTCAATCTCGCCTTCAATCTCAGTCGCGGCTTTCGTTCGCCGAACATCACGAACCTCGGCGCGCTCGGCCTCGTCGGCGTCGGCTTTCAAGTTTCGACGGCAGACATCCTGAATCTGGGCGCGACCGTCGGCACGACCGCCGATGCCTCCGCCGTCTCCTCCGGCGTCCAAGTCGCGCCGCTTCGTTCCGAGACGAGCAACAACTACGAACTCGGCCTCCGCTTCCGTCGCGGTCGCTTCGACACCGAACTCGTCGGCTTCATCGTCGATTACGCCAACAGCATCGTCCGCCAGTCGCTCATCCTGCCTGCGGGCGCGGAAGGGCGCACGCTCGGCAGCCAGCGCATCATCGAGCAACGACCGAACGGCGTCGTCTTCGTCGAGGCCGCGCCGACCACGCCCGTACTCGTGCAGGCCAACTTCGCCAACACGCGCCTCAGGGGTTTCGAGTATGAGATCGATTTTCGCCTGACGAATGAATGGCTCTTCGGCGGCAACTACAGTTATGTGCACGCGGCGGATCGAGAGTCGGGGTTGTCGCCGAATCTCGGCGGCGGCGGACTCCCGCCGCAGTTGGGCTTCCTGCGCCTGCGTTATCAGCCGGTGCAGAAGAGGTACTGGGTCGAAGCCTACACGATGCTCGCCGGACGACAGGACAGGCTCTCGACGCTCGACATCTCCGACCGTCGCACGGGCGCGGTGCGCTCGCGCGCACAGATTCAAAACTTCTTCCGTCGCGGCGCATGCGTGCGCGGCCTGACGACTCCCGGCACGAACGGC
This sequence comes from Pyrinomonadaceae bacterium, assembly GCA_036399115.1. GTDB lineage: Bacteria > Acidobacteriota > Blastocatellia > Pyrinomonadales > Pyrinomonadaceae > JAIVJZ01. The sequence continues at coordinate 1,849 of DASWNS010000454.1, forward strand.
CAATGCCTCTCCGGCGGCGGCACGCTCATCGCCACCGGCGAGTCGCTCCGGCAGGTGCAGGATCGCGTCCTGCCCATCGGCGCGACCATCAACGGCGTCTTCGTCGCCGACGATCAAACGCCCGTCCCGCTCTACACGGCCATCCCCGGCTACGGCCTCATCAACCTGCGCGGCGGCTATCGCTTCAACGAGTCGCAGGAGATCACACTCGACTTCGAGAACATCGGCGACAAGAGCCACCGCGCGCCGGGTTGGGGCATAGACGGGCCGGGGCGCAGCCTCACCGCGCGTTATCAATTCCGTTTCTAACAGGCAAACGACGAAGGCGGAACTATGGACGCGGAATGAAGGCAACTCGCTTTCATTCCGCGTTCATCGTTCCGCCTTCATCGTTTACTTTATCTGCCTTCCACGCGTCTCAAGTATTCCTCAAGTCTCTCCCGGAAAAAGCCTCAAGTATTTCTCAAGCCGCCCCTCTACACTGCCCCCGTTCGACTCGACGCTCGACTGAAATCAAGGTTTGGCCTCGCCGCCCGGAGCAGCCGCCTCGTCGCCCGGCGTTCGACCCCTTAAACGGAGCGCACCCATGCCGATCAATTCAAGGAGAGAAAGAGAATGTTTCGTTTCAACAAGACCCTGACGGCCTGCGCCATCTTCATCCTGCTCGGCTGCGCGGCGGCTTCAAACGCGAACGCCGCGCCCGTCGTTCACGTGACGCGCGCCGCCTTCGATGCGGCTGCGCCGAACACCAACACCATCACTTTCGGCACGACGACCATTGACTACGCGAATTCGATAACCAATTTCCCGCCCGTCACTTTCGCGGGCGCGGCCAATCATCAGGTCGGCGTCCACACGGGTTCGAATTTCGGACTCGCCAGCGGCAACTACGCGCTCGTCTCCAACAGCAATACGCCCGGCCAGTTCAACGTCGATAACATCGTCATCACGTTGCCGGGCGGCACGCACGCGGTCGGCTTCGATTTGAAGTGCGGCAACGCGACGCAGGTTCCCGGAGTGTGCGCCGGGGAGTACGCGATCTATGTCAACGGCGCGCTCGCCACGACCGTTTCGTCGAACCAGTTCAACAGCTTCAGCTTCATCGGCTTCACGGCTGCCGAAGAGATCAGCACCATCGCCATCCGCGCCCTGAGCGGCGGCCAGCCGATAGTTGACAACTTTTCTACCGACGCCGCCGCCACCGTGCCCGAACCGACCACGATGGTCTTGTTTGGAACAGGTCTGGCGGGCGTGGCTTCGTTCGCGCGCAAGCGTCGTCGCGGTAACGGCCTCGACGACGGCGCAAGCGACGAAGCGGAAGAGAGCGCGCGAAGTTAAACGAGGCGAACGAGGATCAACTGCGCTTGATGGAAACGAAACAGGTGTGCGCCCGTTTGTCTGCCCTGACGGGCGCACGCGCAAAAGTTTTCTCCGGCAAGTCCTGCGCGATCTTCTCTGTCGGGTTTTTTCACGCGTCGCCCACGATTTAGTGCCTTGAATTTGTCACGTCCGAACCTGAAAGGAGTAAGTGCGATGTCCAGTTTTGCCAAGCAGCCCTTCTGCCCCTCGTCCGCCACGATCTCGGCCTACAACGCCGGAACGCTCTCCTTCCTTCTCCGCCGGAGCGTCGCAGAGCATCTCGCCGTGTGCGAATTTTGCCACGTGGTATCGACCTTATGGCGCTCGTTCCCCGCCGATGCCGCCGCGCCGGAGATGCCCGATGCGCATCTCGTCGCCTCGACAGCCGCCGTGCCGCCGCTGCCTTTCGCTCTGCGCGCGTTGGCCGAAAACCTGCTCGGCGAGACGCACACCGCCGCGCGCGACGCGGCCTGAAACTCACGCCGCGTAAACCCGCAGGGTGAAAGAGATAAAAAACAGAGCGCGTTGATTAGCGCGAAAGTCTCTGTTGGTTTTGAAATAAAAGCCCGTTTTCGCGGCTTTTTTCGGCGTGCGCCTGCCTCAAGTATTCCTCAAGAATTTCTCAAGTCACATCTCTATCCTGTACCCGTTCACAAGTAGCTTTGTATGGCTCGCCTCGCAGTGTAGACGCACTACGCATAACGCGAACCTTGCAGGGTCGAAATTGAAAACCACGTTGCCGCCCACAGAAGGAGATCGGAAAATGAAACGTCAACTGCCCCAGCGCTTCATCGCCGCCAACTATTTTCGCTTCGCGCTCGTCCTCTTCGCCGCGACCTGTCTGGTCGCCGTGCTCATGACTCACAAGGGACAGGCGGCGACTCCTGCGAGCGGCAAGTTGACGACGGCCAACACGGCTGCGAATCCGCTCCGCTACACCGCCGGACCCTTCAACGTGCCGAACGTCACAGGATTTGCCGGTGCGCTCCAGTGCAACGCGGCGATGCCCTGCGACGACTACGCGCTCGACGTTGACGTGCCCGACGGGCTGCTCGATTCGCATCAGGTGCGCATCGCCATGTCGTGGCCGAACGCCACCGCCGATTTCGACTATCGCGTCTATCTCAGAAACGCCGACGGCACGGCGGGCGCGGAAGCCCTCTCCATCGGCACTTCCGCCGACCCGGAAGTCGGCGTGCTGCCCGCCGTCAAGCGCAACTACCTCGTGCGCGTGGTGCCGTTCGCTCCGCTCGGGCAGAGCGTGGCGATGACGATCACCATCGAGTCGAAGGCGGGTCGCTTCAATCAGGGCGCGGGCGCGGCTCCGCGTTACGCGAATTATCCGGCGACGAACGGCCTCGGCACCGATTCGGGCGAGCCGACGCTCGGCGCAAACTGGAAGACGGACAAAGTGATGTTCATCGCCGGTCTGGAAACTCTGCGCGTCTCGTTCAACGACGCTATGAACCCTGCGACCGCCACTTGGGAAGACAAGAGTTTTCTTCTGACCTCGCTCGCCACGCTCGACCCGATCCTCTACACCGACAACCGCACCGGGCGCACCATCATCTCCCAACTCGCCGGAACGAACAGCCTCTCGGCTCTCACCGACGACGACGGCGAGACGTGGATTCCGAACGAAGGCGGCCCGCTCACTTCCGGCGTTGACCACCAGACCATCGGCGGCGGCCCCTATCACGCGCCGCTCACCGGGGGCACGGCGGTCTACCCGAACGCCGTCTATTATTGCTCGCAGGATTTGGTCACGGCCTTCTGCGCGCGCTCCGACGACGGCGGCCTGACCTACGGCCCCACCGTCCCGATGTACGCGCTCACCTGCGGCGGCATTCACGGCCACGTGCAGGTCGGCCCCGACGGCACGGTCTACATGCCGAATCGCCAGTGCAACTCGAATCAGGGCGTGATCGTCTCCGAAGACAACGGCATCACCTGGTCGGTGCGCGCCGTGGCCGATACCGACACGACCACTTCCACCTACGACAGCATCCCCGGCAGATGGGACCCGGCGGTCGGCGTCGGTGGCGGCGGCTCCGTCTATTTCGGTTACGACAACGGCGACGGCACGCCGCACGTCGCCGTCTCGCGTGATCGCGGCCAGACGTGGGTTAACGATCAAAACGTCGGTCTTCCCTACAGCATACGCAACACGGCCTTCCCGACCGTCGTGGCCGGAGACGACGACCGCGCCGCCTTCGCCTTCCTCGGCACGACCGAACCCGGCTCAAGCAACAACGCCGTCTGGCATCTCTACATCTCGACCACCTACGATGGCGGCAAAACGTGGCACACAGTCAACGCCACGCCGAACAATCCCGTCCAACTCGGCACCATCTGCTCCGACGGCATCAACTGCGGCGCAGACCGCAACCTGCTCGACTTCATGGACATTCAGGTGGACAGGCAGGGGCGCGTCCTTGTCGGCTACGCCGACGGTTGCCTCAATTGCACCAGCCCCGCCGGTTCGCGCTCGAAGCACGCCACCATCGCCCGCCAGACCTGCGGGCGACGCCTCTTCAAACAGTTCGACCCGGCGACCGACGATTGCGGCGGCACCGGCACGCCCACCCCGACCCCGGTTGCCACTCCCACGCCGCTCGACGGCAACGGCTGCGTCTACCCCGGCGTGAAGGTCATCTCGGACGCGACGGGCGACCAGACCGGCGCGCCGAACGCCAACCAGCAGCAGGACATCGAATCCGTCTCCGTCTCGGAAGACTATTCGGGCGCAACGCCCTCGCTCGTCTTCACGATGAAGGTCAACCAACTCGACCCTGCGCTCTTAACGCCGAACGCTTCTTGGACGACGCTCTTCAACGCCACACATGCCGACGGAACTTCGACCACCTACTTCGTCAGCGCAGACCACAACTCGTTCGACAACCCTGCGGGCGTCGCCTACAACTACGGCTTCGTCGATGTGTCGAACCAGAATTTGAACACCTCGGTCGGCGCGGCGGACTCCGGCGCGATGGACGCAGCGAAGAAGACGATCACGATCAAGGTCGCGCTCAATAAGATCAAGAAGCCCGTCGCCGGAACCGCCGGTGCGACGCTCACGGGCGCGACAGTCGATCTCTCCGCAGGCAAGCGCATCGTCGCCGTCGAGAGTCGCACGAGCCTTCTCGTCGGCGCGCTCGGCACCGGCCTCATCCAGACGGTTGACCAGACGACCACAGCCGAGTACGCCATCAACGGCCAGACGGCCTGCACCGGCGGCAGCACGCCGACCCCGACACCGACGCCAACCGCGACTCCGACCCCGACCGCGACTCCGACACCGACTGCTACGCCGACGCCTTCAAACGATGCGCGCTGCACCGTGCCCGGCCTCCCTGTGATCGGCGATGCGGCGGGCGACCAGACGGGCGCGCCCAGTGCGAACGCGTCGCAGGACATCAAATCCGTCTCCATCGCGGAGCAGTACGGGGCGGGCGGCATCGGCCAACTCGTCTTCACCATCAAGGTCGGCGACCTGACTTCCACGCTGACGCCGAACGCTTCGTGGCGCGTCGCCTTCAACGCAACGCACGCCGACAACACGTTCACCACCTACTTCGTGACCGTCGCCAACAACTCGAACTCCAACCCGGCGGGCGTCTCCTACAACTATGGCTTCGTAGACACGTCGCGCAACAATCTCAACTCCACGGTCGGCACAGCCGACGGCGGCTCGCTCGATGCGACGAACGACACGCTGACCGTCGTGCTCAATCTCAACAAACTGAAGAAGCCCGTCGCCGCCGCCACCGGCGCGACGCTCACGGGCGCGACAGTCGATCTCTCTGCGGGCAGGACGCTCGGCACGGTCAACAGTGCGACCAGCATCCTCGTGGGCGGACTCGGCACCGGCCTCAACGTCAACGTCGATTCCACCGGCAACGGTAACTACACGATGGCCGGTGCGGCCACCTGCCCGCCCGCCACGAGCGCGACGCCCACGCCGACACCCGTTGTAGGCGGCGACGCGGCCACAGCCGCGCGCTTCCATAACTTCGCCGCGCCTGCGGGCGTCGCCGAAGATGCGGGCGAGCCTTCCATCGGCGTCAACTGGAAGACGGAGAGAACTTTCGGCAACAGCAGCGGCCTCATCCCGAACGGCGGCACGGTCAACTACTACGGCGGCTTCCTGCCCTACATGCTGCGCGTCACCTTCGACGATTCGGTGTCGCCCGCCGCGATCAAGTGGGATCAGGCCAACCTCGTCGTCGCCAACGCCCCGCGCGTCTTCGGCGACCCGATCCTGTTCACCGATTCCAAGACCGGGCGCACCTTCGTCTCACAGGAGTTAGGTCTGACGCCGCTCGGCAGCACGATGGAATTCACGGACGACGACGGGCGCACGTTTACGCCTTCCACGGGTTCGGGCGCGCCCTCCGGCATCGACCACCAGACGGTCGGCGGCGGCCCCTTCGCGCAGCCCGTCCCGGCGGGCGTCAATCCCGCCTACCCGCACGGCGTCTGGTACTGCTCGCAGTCCATCGCCGATGCTGTGTGCGCGCTCTCGCTCGATGGCGGCGTCACCTTTGGTCCCAGCGTGCCGATGTACACCATCGCCGACTGCGCTGGCCTGCACGGCCACATCAAGATCGGTCCCGACGGCACGGCCTACATTCCGAACAAGGCGTGCGGCGGCAGCCTCCCCTATCACAACACGGGCGGCAGGCAGTCGCTCATCCTCTCGGAAGACAACGGCCTGACGTGGAAGATTCGACCGATCCCGCAGTCCACGACAAACGCCGACCGCGATCCTTCCGTCGCCATCGCCTCCGATAGCACCATCTACTTCGCCTATCAGGCGGCTGACGGTCGCTCACGCGTCGTCGTCTCGCGCAACAAGGGCGTGACGTGGACGGACGACACGGACATCGGCGCGCCCCTCAATGTGAAGAACAGCCTCTTCCACGCGGCGGTCGCAGGCGACCCGAACCGCGCCGCCGTCGCCTTCTACGGCACGGAGACGGGCGGCTCCGATTTCGACACGCCCGGTTTCAACGGCGTCTGGTATCTCTACATCTCGACCACCTATGACGGCGGCAAGACGTGGAACACCGTCAACGCCACGCCGAACGATCCCGTCCAGCGCGGCGGCATCTGCGGCGACGGTCAATGCCGCAACCTGCTCGACTTCTTCGACGCCACGATTGACAAGCGTGGTCGCGTGCTCGTCGGCTACGACGACGGCTGCGTCGGCGCGTGCGTGCAGGGCGGCGCAAACTCCTTCACGGCTAAAGCCGTCATCGCGCGCCAGTCCGGAGGCCGCCGCATGTTCGCAGCCTACGATCCGCCGTCCGCTTCCGCTCCGGGCGCGCCCGCAGTCTCCGGCAGCCGCAACGGTTCGACCGTCAACCTCTCATGGAGCACGCCCGACAACGGCGGCGCGACGATTGCGAACTACAAGGTCTACCGCCGCAACGGCGCGAACGTCGTGCCGCTCGGCACGGCCACGGGCACAACCTTTACAGACACTTCTTACACGGCGGGTCAGGTCTATCGCGTCACCGCCATCAACAACACGGGCGAGGGAGCTTACAAGGAGTTCAACCCGTCGAGCGTGACGAGCGCGAGCGCGTGCGACGGCGCGGGCGTCCTCGTCGTCAGCGACGTGAACAACGACGGCGCAGACCTCGACACGCAGCAGAACACGCCGCCCGACACGCGCGTCAACATCAAGTCGCTTCACGTCGCAGAACCTTTCCTCGGCGCGGGTCAGAATAAACTCGTCTTCACGTTGAAGGTCGGCGGCTCGACTGTGGGTAACACCGCGCCGCCTTCGAGCCAGTGGTTCATCGTCTGGAACAGCCGCCAGCCGGACGCCAACTTCGACCGCCGCTACGTCGCCATGAAGTCCGACGCGCAGGGCAACGTCACCTACGAGTACGGCAAGTTCGGCGCGGCCACCAACACGGACACGGCGACGCTTCCGCCGCAGAACAGCCCGTACACCAACCAGCCGACGCGACTCGGCGACGCGCAGGGCAGCTACGATCCTGTGAACGGCACGATCACCATCACGCTCCCGACCTCGAACGCCGAGAACGTCGGCGCGGGACATTCCCTGAACGGCCTGAACGTGCGCACCTTCTTTGCGCGTCCAGACGCAGGCATACGCAATCAGGCCATCGCCTCCGACATCACGGGCGACGGCTCCTACACGCTCGCGGGCAACGCCTCCTGCGCGGGCGGCACGGCCTCGGCGGACAACCTGACGCTCGGAGAGCAATTCGATTCCGTCGCGTGGCAGATCGCGGCGCGTGTCATCAACTTCACGCTCTGAGCGTCGGGGAGCGAATGTTCACGCGTGAACGCCGCTCCGGTGCATCAGGCAATCTCAAGGCTCGCGTCGCTCCGGCTGAACGACGCGAGCCATCATTTAATATAAGGATGAAGGATGAATATAAGAGAACCGCTTGAGCGGTTGAATGCTTTCATTCATCGTTCATCCTTCTGCTTTCATCGTTCTCTTCAGTTGATGGTAGGATACGCGCCTTGAGTGGCGGGCAGAAATCGTGGGAGAGAGCGGGCGACGCACGCTCGGCGTTTATCAGTTACGCACGCACGCTCGGCCTCGACGCCGAACGCTTCGCACGCGACATGAACGGCGAGAGCGTGGACTCGCGCATCGTCGCCGATCACGAACGCGCCAAATCGCTCGGCGTGGACAGCACGCCCGTCATCTACGTCAACGGGCGCAAACTCCCGCCCGCCGCGCAGACGGCCAGAGACGTGCGCGCTGCCGTCGAGAGCGCGCTCGGCAGCAAATGCTGAACGCGCCGTTGCGTGTTGTTGACATTACCGTTTGACAGTTATCCACGAATCATCGGAGGAAGTTTCCGGCATGCGCCTTCAAAGCTATTTCACACTTTCGCTCTGCCTGCTCATGGCCGCGTCGCTCGGTTGTAGCGCCGATTCCGGCAAGGCGCAGCCGCCCGCCGCGCCCGCACAGACCGTAGCCGGGCAAACGACGCCGAACACGACAACTGCGTCGCAGGCCGCTTCGCCGCAAACGAACGGCAGTTCCAACGTCGCGGGCGTGCCCGCTCAGGCGACGACGACAGGCGCAACTTCGCACGCGACGGCGGCAGCGTCTCCCTCTAACGGCGCAGACGCCTGCGCGCTGCTCACTTCGGACGAGATCAAGTCTGTGCAGGGCGAAGCCGTCCTTGAGGCGAAGCCGAATCGCCGCACCGATTCGCCTTTCGCCGTCACGCAATGCTTCTATATGACGGCGAGCTTTACCAAGTCCGTCAGCATTGAAGTGACGCGGCAGGGCGCGAGCAGCCAGACCGTGCACGACTTCTGGAAGGCCAACTTCGAGCGCGCCGAAGACAAGCGCGAGAAGAAGAACGAGCGGCGAAAACTGAAAGGCAGACCGCTTGCGGGCGAACCGGCCAAACCCGTCAAAGGCATCGGCGACGAAGCCTACTGGATCAGCACCAACGCCAACAGCACGCTCTACGCTTTCAAAAAAGATACCCTCATCCGCATCAGCATCGGCGGCACGGACAACGAAGAGGCGCGCATGAAAAAGATCAAAACGCTCGCCGAAAAAGCCCTCGCCCGCCTCTGACTTTAAAGACCGCCCGCGCCAGCCGCGACGAATGAAAGCCGCGCCAGCGACTTTCAAATGGCTGCCGCTAGCGCGGCTTTCACTCGTCGCAGCTCATGCCGCTCCTGATCGTCGCCGCCCGCGCGGCAGTTCACAGTCGCGCTTGCGCTTCGAGGCCGCGACGTTGAAACTTTAAGCGCACGCTTTCCGTTAGCACACTTGCTTTGTAAAATAGGCGCGCAAACTTTAATTCAACCGCCCGGCGTTGCATCCTGAAAATGAGACGCGCCCATCCCTCTGCGCGCATCCGGCATGCCGGTGGTTGATGCCTTAACGCTCAAAAGTAAACGGTGGTCTTAGAACGGCGCGCTTGCCGGTCGAGCGTGTCCGTTCAAGTTATAAATCCGGTCAATATCAAGTTTGGAGGTTCTATGAGAAATCGCGTTCGCCGCTCCTTCGCCGTGGCTCTCGGCCTGATGCTCTCGCTCGCCGCCATCACGGCGCAGGCGCAAAAAAGGGCTGCTGGCCGCAACAACGCCGCCACGCCCGCGAAGAACAGCTTCAACGTGCCCGTCACTTATTACAAACTGCCGAACGGCTTGAAGGTCGTGCTCTCGCCCGACACGAGTTCGCCCACGGTGGCCGTCGCCGTCTATTACCAGATCGGTTTTCGCATCGAGCCGAAGGAGCGCACGGGCTTCGCGCACCTCTTCGAGCACATGATGTTTCAAGGCTCGCAGAACTTGGGCAAGATGGAGTTTATCCGCCTCGTCCAACAGAACGGCGGCATCCTGAACGGCTCGACCCGTTTCGACTTCACCAACTATTTTGAGATCATGCCCGCGCACAAACTGGAAACCGCTCTCTGGGCGGAAGCCGACCGCATGCGCGGACTCCACATCACGGAAGAGAATTTGAAGAACCAGCAGGGCGTCGTCGGCAATGAGGTCAAGGTCGGCGTCTTAAACGCGCCTTACGGCGGCTTCCCCTGGCTCGACATGCCGCAGTACGCCAACACCAACTGGTACAACGCGCACAACTTCTACGGCGACCTCGCAGACATCGAAGCCGCCAAGATCGAAGAGGTGCACCAGTTCTTCAAGACCTACTACGCGCCGAATAACGCCGCGCTCGTCGTCGTCGGCGACTTCAACGAAGCGGAAGCGCGTCAGATGGTTGAAAAGTATTTCGCCGCGATCCCTTCTTCGAAGCTGCCCGCGCTGCCCGACCTAAGCGAGCCGCGACAGGAGACGGAACGCCACGCCGTCAAACAGGACTCGCTCGCGCAACGCCCCGCGCTCTCTTTCGCCTATCACATGCCGCCGCGCAACACGCCCGAATTTTTCGCCATGGGCTTGCTCGACCAGATCCTCTTGCAGGGTGAAGACAGCCTGCTCAATCAGGAACTCGTCAAGCGTCGCGCCTACACGGATACAGTCTCCGGCGGCACCAACCTGCTCGGCAACATGTACAACTATCAAGGCCCCATGCTCTGGCTCGGCTACCTCTTTCACGATGCGAAGACGAAGCCGGAAGAGATCATGTCGGCGGTGGACACGGTCATGCGCGGCGTGCAGGAGAAGCCTCTCGACCAGCAGATGCTCGACCGCGCCCTGACCAAAGTGCGCTCCAACTTCTACGACATCCTCGGCCAACTCAACGGCTTCGGACGCGCCGACCTGCTCGCCAGTTTCGCGCTCTTCGACGACAACCCCGCGCGCATCAACACGCTCGAAGCGGAGTTTCGCAAAGTGACGCCGCAGATCGTGCAACGCACGGCGCGCGAATATTTGCGCACGGGCAATCGCACGGTGCTCACCATCGTCCCGAAGCCCGCCGCCGCGAGCGAAGCCAAGCCCGCCAGCTAAAGGCCGACAGTCAAAGCAGACTCGAATGGAGATTTTCACATGAACTCGAAAAAGTTTTTCGCCCTCGTCAACGCAGTCGCTTTAGGCGCCACCCTCTTCGCCGGTGCGCTGCCCGCGCCCGCGCAACAGCAACAGAAGCAGCAACCGCCCGCGGGCAGCGCGCCGAAGCCTTTCACCCTGCCGCGCAAAGAGACTTTCACTTTGAAGAACGGCACGCAGGTCACGCTCGTCCCTTACGGCGCGATCCCGAAAGTCACGGTCAGCGCGGTCGTGCTGGCAGGCAACATCAACGAGACGGCTGAACAGGTCTGGCTCGCCGACGTGACCGGCGAACTGATGAAGGAGGGCACGAAGACGCGTTCTGCCGGAGCCGTCGCCGAAGAAGCGGCGCGCATGGGCGGTCGCCTCGGCATCTCCGTGACGCCGGATCAAACTTCAATCAGCGCAGACGTGCTCTCCGAGTCAGCACCGCAACTCGTCGCGCTCATCGCAGACGTGTTGCAACGTCCAGCCCTGCCCGCTTCGGAACTCGAACGCATCAAGACCAACTTCATCCGCAACCTGACCATCCAGAAATCGCAGCCCGGCTCCATCGCGCAGGAACGCTTCAGCAAACTGCTCTACGCAGACCACCCTTACGGTCGCATCTTCCCGACCGAAGAGATGATCAGAAATTTCACCATCGCCGACGTGGAGAAGTTTTATAGAGAGAACTTCGGCGCGGCGCGCACGCGCATCTACGTCGCCGGACGCTTCGACTCGGCAGCCATGCGTCGCAGCATCACGCAAGCCTTCGGCTCCTGGGCGCGCGGCTCGAACTTCGTGGAAAACATCCCGAAGCCCGTCTCCGCACGCAAGATTCATTTGATCGACCGTCCGGGCGCGCCGCAGTCAACGCTCTACCTCGGCCTCCCCGTCGTCGATCCGAGCCACAAGGATTTCGTCGCTCTCTCGGTCACGAACTCCCTGCTCGGCGGCTCGTTCGCTTCGCGCATCACCTCGAACATCCGCGAGCAGAAGGGTTACACCTATTCGCCCAACAGTTCGCTCTCGACGCACTACCGCGACGCCTACTGGGTGCAGGTCGCAGACGTGACCACTGCCGTCACCGGCCCCTCGCTCAAAGAGATCTTCTACGAGATCGAGCGGCTGCAAAAAGAACCGCCCACGGAGGCCGAGTTGCAGGGCATCAAGAATTACCGCGCGGGCGTCTTCACCATCCAGAACTCCTCGCGTCAGGGAATCATCGGCCAACTCGCCTTCCTCGACCTGCACAAACTTCCGGAGACTTACCTGACCAACTACGTGCAGAACGTCCTCGCCGTCACGCCGCAGGACGTGCAACGCATCGCACGCGAATACCTGCGCAGCGAACGCATGGCTATCGTCGTCGTCGGCGACAAAGCGCAAGTCGCCAGCCAGCTTTCCGACTACGGCGAAGTCACTTACTAAACCGCGACGGCGCGCGCCGCCATGAGAGGTTGGCAAAAACGTCAGCCGCAGCCCGCCAGACGCGAAAAAGGTTAAGGCCACCGAGAGCATCGGCGGCCTTAACCTTTTTCAGATCAAAATAGCGCTAACGGGGATCGAACCCGTACTCTCTGCCTTGAGAGGGCAGCGTGTTAACCAATTACACCATAGCGCCGCAAGGACGCTGGAATTATAGGTTTGCCTTCGCGCAGTTGGCAAGCGCGGCTGCGATGCTATACTTTCGTATAAAGGCGCGTAGCAGGCAGTCCGTAAAAATTGCCGGGTTAGTGGGCGGCGTGTGCCGTGCCTTGAAAGTCTCTCCTTTTGATATTTTATCGCTCATTTCACAATTGAACTTATGCAGGACACTACCCTCGAAAGCAGCACGAAGGGCGCGACCGATGCGCGAACGCAGGCGCACGCGGATTTCAAACTCGGCCTCGTCGATTTCAACTACGGCGACCTCTACCAGCCCGAACGCCTGCGCCAACTGACCGCAATTTTCTACGCGGAACTGCGCCGCGCCGACGCCGTGCTCCATGACGAATTGATAACTTACACGAAGGCGCGTGGGGCAAACTTGCGTGGGACGCGTGCCGAGTCGGAACTGCTCATCGCCGTCGCGCCGCACCTGTCGCGTTTCGTCGCACGCCTGTTCAATGTCGAGACGGAACGCGCGGCGCACGCGGAAAGCATCACGGCGCAGGACGCGGTCTTCAAGTTCAAGACGTTCATCACGCGGCGCGCTTTGAAACGCGTCCCGCCCGAACAGGCTTTAACGTTTGACGTGGACGACATTCACGGCGCGCTCGAAACTCTACGCCGTGCGGCCTTCCCCGACACGCTCGACACGGACGCGGAACTCGGCGTCGCGCGCATGACCACGCGTCTGCTCGCATGGGAAGAGCGTCTCGCCTTGAAGCCGGAAGCAGCGGGCGCGGACAGCGGCGGCGACGGCGGCGACCGGGAAAGTCTCGGCGAGATCAGGGAAGCGCGCGCGCGCGTGGCGAAAATCGAGGGGGAAGTCTGGTCGCTGAAGAAGTTTGAGATTGATGCTGGCGAAGGGGAGGCGGCGGGTGGGGATGCGTCGTTTGTGAAGGCGGCGTTGAGGCTCGTCGAGACGTGGGCGTCGGTGCATGCGACGCAGGGAGCGGCGAAGTCGCGCGTGCGCGGGTGGGTCAGTTTTCGCGCGCCGCATCCTTTGAACTATGAACATCTCGTGCAGCTTGAGCGTCATGATGCAGACCTGCCGGAGCGTATGCGCGGCCTCGATGCGAACTTGCGTCGGCGCGACGGCTTCGGGTTGACCGACCCGCGCGCGAGCGAGCGCGAAGTGCTGGATGAAGTCAACTACTGTCTCTATTGCCACGAGCGCGACAAGGATTCCTGCTCGAAGGGCTTGCACGAACGCGACGGTTCGTTGAAGCGTAACCCGCTCGGCATCGCGCTCGAAGGCTGCCCGCTCGACGAGAAGATCTCGGAGATGCACGTCCTGCAAAGAGACGGCGATTCTATCGGCGCGCTCGCGCTCGTGATGATCGACAACCCGATGTGTCCGGGCACGGGGCATCGCATCTGCAACGACTGCATGAAGTCGTGCATCTTCCAGAAACAGGAGCCGGTCAACATTCCGCAGGCCGAGACGGGCGTATTGACGGACGTGCTCAAACTGCCCTACGGCTTTGAAATCTATTCGCTTCTCACGCGCTGGAATCCGCTCCACGCGAAACGCCCGCACGCGCTCCCTTACAACGGAAGAAATATTCTCGTCGTCGGCCTCGGTCCGGCAGGCTACACGCTCGCGCACTATCTCTTGAACGAAGGTTTCGGCGTCGTCGGCATCGACGGTTTGAAGATCGAACCTTTGAACCCCGAACTGACGGGCGAAGGCGGGCGCACGGTGCCGCGCGCCGTGCGCGACATAGGCGAGATCGAGTCGCCTTTAGATAAGCGCGTGCTCGCGGGCTTCGGCGGCGTCTCCGAGTACGGCATCACGGTGCGTTGGGACAAGAATTTTCTCACGATGATTCATCTCACGCTCGCGCGCCGCGCGAATTTTCGCTTCTATGGCGGCGTGCGTTTCGGCGGGACGCTTGAGATCGAAGACGCTTGGGGACTCGGTTTCGACCACATCGCGATTGCGACGGGCGCGGGTCGCCCGACCATCGTGGAGATGCGAAACAATCTCATGCGCGGCATTCGCAAGGCTTCGGATTTTCTGATGGCGCTGCAACTGACGGGCGCGTTCAAAGCCGACGCGCTCGCCAATCTGCAAGTGCGCCTGCCCGCAATCGTGATCGGCGGCGGCCTCACGGCGATTGATACGGCGACGGAGTTGTTCGCTTATTACCCGGTGCAGGTCGAGAAGATTCTGGCGCGACACGAAGAGTTGAGCGGGGAGTTTGGCGAGGATGAGATTTTCGCGCGGTTCGATGCGGAAGAGCGCGGCGTCTATGAAGAGTTTCTCGCGCACGGGCGTGCTGTCAGAGCGGAGCGGGAGCGCGCTTCGAGGGCGGGAGAGTTGCCGGATTTCGTGCCGCTCGTGCGCGCGTGGGGCGGCGTCTCAATCGTGTATC
>DASWNS010000455.1:0-2931 GCA_036399115.1 Pyrinomonadaceae bacterium
CCACCGGCACGAAGCTGCGCGCACACGTCGGCAGCGGTTATCGCGCGCCTTCACTCTACGAACGCTTCGGCAGTTTTCTATCGCCCATCGTGCGCGGCACCTCGCCCGGCGACTTCACGCCGCAGTTCTCCGCCCTCGGCGACCCGCGCCTCAGTCCCGAACGCTCCATCGCCTTCGACGCCGGACTCGATCAGACTTTCGCACGCAGGCGCGCACAACTGTCGGCCACCTACTTTTACACGCGCTTGCAGGAAGTGATCGCGTTCGACTTCACAGGTCTGGTCGTGCAGCCCGATCCGTTTGGCCGTCTCTTTGGCGGCTACGTCAATACGGGCGGCGGGCTGGCGCGCGGCGTCGAGTTGAGTTTCGAAGCTGCGCCCGCGCGCAGTCTCGACGTGCGAACCTCTTACACCTACACGAACGCGGATGAACGCACGCCGCGCGTCGGGGGCGTGATTCGTTCCTTCACGATCCCGGACCACCAATTCAACTTGACGGCGACGCAGCGCATTGGCCGACGCCTGTTGTTCAATTTCGACTTCACGGCGTCGAGCAACTACCTCGCGCCGGTATTCAATCCGGCGACCTTCGGCAGCCTCGTCTATCGCTTCGACGGCATCAGGAAGGCCGACGTGGGCGCGAACTACACCCTGCCGCTCGGCGAGTCACGCTCCCTGCGCTTCTTCGGCTACGTGGAGAATCTCTCCGGGCGCGAGTATTTCGAGAACGGCTTCCGCACACCGGGACGGACGGGCAAGGCGGGTGCGCAGTTCAATTTTTAGAGCATGATGCGAGAGAGGATGAATGTCGAACCGGACAGGCGCGCGCTCGTGGAAGGCGAGGATTTTTACCGGGAGGGCGCGGTGATGGTCTTCACGGCGCGCTACCTCGCGCGTCGAGGCTATTGTTGCGAGAACGGGTGCCGTCATTGCCCCTATGATTTCAGGAAGGAGAAGCACGGGGATGAAGTTTCCAAAGAACAGAAGGCGGGCTGATCGTTTTTGCGCGTTGCTGCTCTTGCTGCTCGCGCTGGCCTGCGCCGGGTGCAGGGATGCCGCCTCCGTGGAAACCGGCGGAGGCGCGCAAGGGGCTTCAACTTCGACGCCGCCGAGCGCGCCGCAGCGCATCATCTCGCTTAGTCCGAGCACGACCGAGGTGCTCTACGGCGTGGGCGCGTTCGAGCGCGTGGTGGCCGTCTCTGATTACGATAAGTTTCCGCCGGAGGTGGCGCGTCTGCCGCGCATCGGCGGGTGGAGCAACACGAATCTGGAACAGGTTGCCACGCTCAAGCCAGACCTCGTGATCATGACCTCCTCGCAAGCGCCGCTCATCAAAGATAAACTCGACGCGCTCGGCGTGCGTACCGTCACCGTGCCGAGCTTCACGGTCGAAGACGCGCTGGCAGGCATCGAGCAGATCGGAGCGGTGACGGGGCGCGAGGAAGCCGCGCGCAAACTGCTCGCCGAGACGCGCGCCAAACTCGAAGACGTGGGCGCGCGCACACGCGAACTCCCACGCCTGCGCGTGCTGTGCATCGTGGATCGCGTGCCGGGCACTCTGCGCGGGCTGTACACGGCGACGCGCGGAAGTTTCTTCTCGGAGTTGATCGAGATCGCGGGCGGCGAGTCCATCGCGCCGCCCGCCTCGAACGGCTTCGGGCAGATCAGCAAAGAGGCCATCGTCACGCTCAACCCGGACATCATCTTCGACATGCTGCAAACCGGCGAAGGCAGGATGGCCGAGGATGTGCAGGAAGTCTGGCGGGAGTTGTCGAACGTGCGCGCCGTGCGCGACGGGCGCGTCTATAATTTGCGTGATGAGTCCATGCTCCATCCTTCGCAATTCATCGGCGACACGGCGCGCAAGTTCGCGGAGTTGATTCACCCGCAAGCGTTCCGCGCGCCGGGGCAGTGAGGTTTCCGGGGCGAACCGGAAGCGCGCGTCCGAGTTACACTCCGCCTCTTGCCTCTCAGCTTTGCGCCTCCGGCGAGAGCTAACTGTTTTTCGCGCGGCAAGCGCAAGGTAGAGAGAGCGTTGGGCGCAGAGGGTTGAAGGGTAGACGTTGCGGAAGCATTGATGGATAACGTTGCACAGTTGAGTAATGAACGGGGCGCGGATGTTCTGCTCGAAGCGCGCGAGTTGCATTTCGCTTACGCGGCGGGGTTGCCGGAGGTGGTGTGCGGCGCGTCGCTCAGCTTGCGTCGCGGGATGCTCGCGGCTCTAATCGGCGCAAACGGTTCGGGGAAGTCTTCGCTCATCCGCCTGCTCGGTGGACTCGTGCGTCCGGCGCGCGGCGAAGTGTTCTTCGGCGGCGTACCGCTTCCGTCGCTCGACGGGCGCGCACGCGCGCGGCGCATCGCTTACGTGCCGCAGGCAGCGGCGAGCGTCTTTCCTTTGACTGCGCTCGAAGTGGTCTTGATGGGGCGCAGCCCTTACACGGCGCGTTTTCGTTTTGAGAACGAGCGCGATCTGGCCGTGGCGCATGACGCGCTCGCGGCGGTGGACGCGGCGCATCTGGCCGCGCGCAGCGTGACGGAACTTTCGGGCGGCGAGCGGCAACTCGTCGCGCTCGCACGCGCGCTTGCGCAGGAGCCGGAGTGCCTGTTGTTGGATGAGCCGTCGGCGGCGTTGGATTTGAAACACCGTGCGGGACTCGTCCGCCACCTGAGTCGCCTGCGCGACGAACGCGGCATCACTTCGCTCATCGTGACGCACGATCTACAACTGCTCGACCCGGCCTTCGATCAAGTGTTCGCCATGCGCTGCGGCACAATCGAAGCGGCGGGCACACCCGCAGAAGTGTTGCGCGATGAAGTGCTCGCGTCGATCTATGCCGACGAGCATGTGCGCGCACGTCAGGCTTTTGGGCGGACGTTCGTGTGGTCGGAATGAGATTAAAGGATGAAGGATGAGGGATGAGGGATGAATAAG
>DASWNS010000456.1:0-9325 GCA_036399115.1 Pyrinomonadaceae bacterium
ATAAAAGGTTCAGGGTTCTGAGCCGAACTTCAAAGCGTTGAAGCTTCGAGTCAAGCATGGTCGCTCGTGGCAGGAATATCGCGCAGAGGTCAAACTGCGTGTTAGACAGTACGAGCAGAGAGTTGAATGAGACGCGAGCGCGTCCCGGATTCAGGAACCAACCAGGCTCAAGCCGTTTTGGGTCACGAACTAATTGAACACGGATGGAATAACTGCTACAGGAATTTTATGGCTGATTAAATTTAGGTCTTATTAATGCAGGTCGACTTATCAAGGGAAACGGAACAGCATCGCGGTATGCCGCCGTGTGCGAGGGGGCTAAGTGCATAGGATATAACTACCTTTTCAAACCTTGTGCGATTTAGGGAAGCCTCGGCTTCCGACCGGCAACGAATCGAGCAAGTTAACTGACGATGTAAACAGACTATTGGGACGGGCAGGACTAAAAACCGATAAACCTATCTAAGCGCAAGCAAATTAAAGAAATCCTGCAAAGATGTCAAGGCGTCAGCAGGCTAGAACAGGATGCCGCGCCTCAATTTGTCGCCGTTGTCGCTCCTCCGAAGCCGCCGCGAATTTCCGGCGCGGCGGCGCACGCTCTTCGTCACACAGCGTGCGCCGTGGATGAAACGCGCGCCACGCGCTTTTAAATCGACGGTCGCGGCGCGTGCCTTTCACGGTGAGATTTCTCACCTTTGCGCACAACAATCTTGACTTGCCTCCGCCCGACAGCGTAGCTTTCCCTTGCGCCGGACGCGTTTCCTGTTATGCGTAATTCTCGACGGCCAGATCAAAGAACTCTATAAACTTCAATTCGGAACAGAGGCAAACTGAACGTGGAGCGACAGCGCGGCAAAGAGGACGGGCGCGGCAACAGCGACGGTAACGACGCGACGGAGGCGTCGGGCAGCCGCGCGGGCGAAACGCAACCGGGGGCAGCGGCGACGACGAATGCGTCTCAGCCCGACGCTTCGCAGCACGCATCTACGGTCGCCGCCGCGCAGCATGAGGGCGGGTCTGAACGCGTTGGCGGGTCGGCGCGCAAGGGCGCGTCGCCAGCGGGCGGTGCGCCGTCTGTCGCAGAGTTGTCGCTGGCGCCGCTCGTACTTGAGATGCGCACCACGCTCTCCGAATTGCGCGAGACGAATCAAACGCTCGAAGCCATCATCCATGCCTCGCCGCTCGGCATCATCGCGCTCGACTCCGAAGGCATCGTCAGGATGTGGAACAACGCGGCGGAACGTATCTACGGTTGGAGCGAAGCGGAAGTCTTAGGCCAGCCGTTGCCCACCGTCCCGCTCGATAAGCAGGAAGAGATGCGCCGCAACCACCAGCGCGCGCTCTCCGGCATGGACTTCAAAGCCTTCGAAACCGAGCGGCTCCGAAAAGACGGCACGCAGATCAACGTCAGCATCTCGACCGCGCCGCTCAGCGATGCGCAGGGACAACTCACAGGCGTCGTCGCACTCGTCGAAGACATCACCGAACGCAAGCGCGCCGAACGCGAGAAGTCTCGACTGGCGGCGGAAGTCGAAAACCAACGACGGCGGCTCGACGCGATCATCGCGAGCGTGCCCGGCGTGGTCTGGGAAGCGTGGGGCGAACCGGACGAAGCCAACCAGCGCATCAACTTCGTCAGCGACTACGTGGAGACGATGCTCGGCTACACGGTCGCCGAATGGCTCTCGACGCCGAACTTCTGGCTCAACATCGTGCACCCGGAGGACAGGGAGCAGGCGGCGCGCACGGCTGCCACGACTTTCGCGAGCGGCGAAGTGGGCACCAACCAGTTTCGCTGGATCAGGAAGGATGGCCGCGCGGTGTGGGTCGAAGCGCATTCGGTCGCGCTCAAGGATGCGGAGGGGCGTGCGGTGGGCATGCGCGGCGTGACGATGGACATCACGGAGCGTAAGGAGGCCGGTGAGGCTCTCAGACGAAGCGAGGAGCGTTATCGCGCCTTCGTCGAACAGAGCAACGAGCCGATCTGGCGTTTCGAGTTGGAAGCGCCCGTCCCCGTCAATCTTCCCACCGACGAACAGATCGAACGCATCTACGCCCACGGTTATCTCGCCGAGTGCAACGATGTGATGGCGCGCATGTATGGCTACGCCAACGCCAACGATCTCATCGGCACACCACTCGAAGACCTCTTGCCGCGCACGGAAGCGAACCTCGAATATTTACGCGACGCGGTTAAATCCGGCTACCGCTTGCTCGAACGGGAATCGCAGGAGTTGGATCGCACGGGGCAGACGAAATACTTTCTGAACAATCTGGTGGGCATCGTCGAAGGCGGCGAGCTGCGGCGCGTGTGGGGCACGCAGCGCGACATCACGGAGCGCAAGCAGGCGGAAGCGGAGTTGCGCCGTTGGGAGCAGATTTTCCAACATGCAGGCTGGGGCGTGGCGATGGCCGAACCGGAGAGCGGCAGTTTGCAGGTCGTCAATCCGGCCTTCGCGCGCATGCACGGCCAGACGGTCAAGGAGATGCTCGGCAAACCCATCGTCGAGACTTTCGCCGACGAAGAGCGCGAGAAGCTCATAGATCACGTGCGTCAGGTTCACGAAAAAGGGCATCACGTCTACGAGTCGATTCATGTGCGCAAAGACGGCACGCGCTTTCCCGTGCTGGCCGACGTAACGGCCTTCAAAGACGAACACGGCAAGGTGCTCTATCGCGCGGCCAACATTCAGGACATCACCGAGCGCAAACGCGCCGAAGAGGTTGCACGTTTTCTCGGCGACGCGACCACGATGTTCGCCTCTTCGCTCGATTATGAATTGACGCTGGCGAGCGCCTCGCGCCTCGTCGTGCCCTACATGGCCGACTACTGCCTCGTGCACATGCTCGAAGACGACGGCCAGACCATTCGCCGCATGATCGTCGCGCATCAAAACCCTGAACGCGAAGCGGCCTGGCGCGACATGCAGAATCGCTTCCCGCTCGATCTCAACACGCCGCACACCATCGCCAAAGTCCTGCGCACGGGACGACCGGAAATGTTCTCCCACGTCACGGATGAGTTGATGCAGGCCGTGATCCGGAATCCGCAGGAGATCAGGATGCTCAAGGAGTTTGATATTAGAGCGTCGATGATCGTGCCGCTCATCGCGCGCGGGCGCACCATCGGCACGCTGACCTTCATCAGTTCGGAATCGGGGCGACATTACGGCGCGGACGATCTCGCGCTCGCCACCGAACTCGCGCGTCGCGCCGCGCTCGCCATCGATAACGCGCGCCTCTATCGCCGCGCGCAGGAAGCCAATCGCGCCAAAGACGAATTTCTCGCCACCCTCTCGCACGAACTGCGCACGCCCCTGACGCCCATCATCGGCTGGGTACACATGATGAGCACCGGCCAACTCAACGCGGACGACATCGCGCACGGCCTCGCCGTCATCGGCAAAAACTCGCAATCGCTCTCCCGCCTGATCAACGATCTGCTCGACATGTCGGCCATCCTGAGCGGCAAGATGCGTATTGACTCTGTTCCCGTGTCGCTCGAATCGGTGATCAAGGAGGCCATCGAGACGGTGCGCCCGCAGGCGTCGAAGCAGAGAATCGTGATCGAACTTACGCCCTGCGAGCGGATGGCAGAGTTGGTCGTCTCCGGCGACCGCACGCGGCTCGTGCAGGTCTGCTGGAACCTGTTGACGAACGCCGTCAAGTTCTCGCCGGACGGCAGCCGCATCCGTGTCCTCTGCGAAATCACGAACGACGCGGCGCACGTCCACGTCGAAGACGAAGGAGAAGGCATCACGCCGGAGTTTATCCCGCACGTCTTCGAGCGTTTCCGCCAGCAGGACATGTCAACGACGAAGATGCACGGCGGGCTGGGCATCGGGCTGGCACTCGTCAAGAGTTTCGTCGAAGCGCACGGCGGCACGGTCGCCGTGGCGAGCGCGGGCGAAGGGCGCGGCAGTCGCTTTACTCTGACGCTGCCGCTCGTGCCGCGCGCGCAGTTATTCACGCACGCAAACGACGGGGAGGCCGCGTCCTCCTGCGAAGTTGATAACGCGTGTCACGCCCTGCTCATCGAGGACGCGCCCGACACGCTGGAGATGCTGCGCGTGGCTTTTGAAGTGCGCGGCTTTCGCACGAGCGCGTGCGCCACGCCCGAAGAGGCTCTCAGCATTGCAGCAAATGAGCACTTTGATATAATCATCTCCGATATTGGTCTTCCCAACATTGACGGTTATGAGCTTTTGCAGCTACTGCGAAGCCAGACTCCTTATCTGCATGACGTGCCTGCGCTCGCCTTGACGGGCTACGCCGCGCAGAAAGATGTGGACGCCGCCCTCTCCGCGGGATTCAGCGCGCACCTCGCCAAGCCGTTTGACCCGGCTACTCTGGCCGCTACGGTTGACGCGTTGCTCAAACGTCAACAGTCCGCGCCGACCACAGGTGCGGGTGAACGTTAGAACAAGCCCGGGCTTGTAAGACGGAAGCGCAGGAAATTTTGCCTCCGCTTCGACGCAGTACTTTCCAGTTTTGCCGAGGCCGCGCAAGCGGAAAGGGAGAGATAGGAACATGCTGGTTGCCCCTGAAACTGTCGCGCGCGCGACCGCCGCGTGCGCAGTATTTACCATGAGCCACCTCGCTTCCGGCGGAGACGCCTACACGCCCAACGATCCTTCGCCCTTCAGCGACAAGCCGCAGGAGACAAAAAACAGACCGCGCGCCCTCGTCGTAGACGATGCGCCGGACGTGACGGAGATGCTGGCGATTCTCCTCCAGTACGCGGGTTATGAAGTGGTGATGGTCTACTCCGGGCCGCAGGCTCTCAGCGCGGCGCGCGCAGAGCAGTTCGACGTGGTCGTCTCGGACATCGGCATGCCCGGCATGAACGGTTACGAGTTGGCTTCCGCCGTGCGCGCTCTGCCCGCTTACCAGTCCACGCCGATGATCGCCGTCACGGGCTTCACCATGTACGAAGACCGCGAGCGCGCACTCAGTTGCGGCTTCAACGCATTCTTGACGAAACCCATTAACCCGCGCGACCTCCTCAGCCTCGTCGAGCGTCTGCGAAGTTGAAGAGGTTGAGAAGCGGTTTCGCTTTAATACGGACGAACGATGCCCAGCGAAGAGTCGGAAGCGTCAATTCTCATCGTCAATGACTCGCCCGACGCACTCGCGCTCACGAGCGTCGTGTTGCAACAGGCCGGTTATCATGTGCTCACGGCGACGGACGGCCTCGAAGGTCTGGCGCTCGCGCGCCGCGAACTTCCCACGCTCATCATCAGCGATGTCTCGATGCCGCACATGGACGGCATCGAACTGTGTCGTCGTGTGCGCGAAGACACGCGCATGTCGCTCACGCCGATCCTGCTCGTCAGCGCGCAACGCAAAGACACGGAGAGCGCGCTCGAAGGACTCAAGGCCGGAGCGGACGACTTTATCGAAGCTCCTTTCGATGCGCTCCGCCTCATCGCGCAGGTCGCGCGCCTGCTCGAACGCGCCCGCATCGAAGCCCACTATCGAGACATCGTCGAACAGGCCAGCGACATCATCTACACGCACGACCTCGAAGGCTTGATCACGAGCATCAACGCCGCCGGTCTGCTCTTCAGCCGTCGCCAGACGGAGGAACTGCTCGGCCAGCATCTCGCAGCGGCGTTCAAATTAGATGTGGCGCAGGCCGAGATTGACGAGTTGATCAAGAGGCTGCGGAGCGAGGGCGTGCGGCGCGTGGAAGCGCAGGGCGTGAACGCGAACGGCGAGCGACGCTGGCTGGAATTCAACATGTCGCTCATCTGCGCCCGCGACGGTTTGCCGCTCGGCGTGCGCGGCGTGGCGCGCGACATCACGCGGCGCAAGGGCGTCGAAGAGCAACTGCGACGCAGCGAGGAACGCTATCGCAGCCTCGTCGATAACGCGAACGACATCATCTACACCGCCGACATGGAAGGCCGCTACACTTCGCTCAACAAGTCCGGCGAGCGCGTGAGCGGCTACACGCTCGAAGAAGTTCTCGGCATGACGTGGAAGGAGATCGTCGCGCCGGACTACTGGCCGCTCGTCAGCGAGATGCTCATGCGCAAGCTGGCGACGCAGGACTTGGTCACCTTCTACGAACTCGAAATCATCGCCAAAGACGGGCGGCGCATCCCGCTCGAAGTCAACAGCCAACTCATCTACGAAGACCGCCAACCCGTCGGCATGCAGGGCATCGCCCGCGACATCACCGAACGCAAACATAACGAGACGCTGCTGCGCGCGCGCTTCGAACAGGAGGCCGAGAGCGAAAAGATGCGCAGCCTCGGCCAACTTTCGGCGGGCGTTGCGCACAACTTCAACAACGCGCTCGCCGCCGTGCTTGGCCGGACGCAACTGCTCCTGCGCTCCGTGACGGACGAGCGGCAGCGGCGCAGCCTCGAAGTGATCGAGACGGCCACGCTGGACGCCGCGGAGATCGTGCGCCGCATTCAAACCTTCGCGCGCCGCGCGCCCTCCGCACAGTTCGCGCAAGTCTCGCTCGCAAGGCTCATCACTGACGCCGTGCAACTCACGCGCACGAGTTGGGAAGACGACGCCCACGTCCACGGTCGCCATTACGCAGTGGAGTTCACGAGCGAAGTGGAGGGCGTCGATCTCATCGAAGCCAACGCGACCGAAGTGCGCGAGGTCTTCGTCAACCTGCTCTTCAACGCGCTCGACGCGATGCCTGCGGGCGGGCGCATCGAGTTGCGCGAAACGCGAGACGACGCCGGGTTTGTCGTCACCGTCAGCGACACGGGCGAAGGCATTCCCCCGGAGTTTCACGACCGCATCTTCGAACCGTTCTTCACCACCAAAGGTTCGCAGGGCTCCGGCCTCGGCCTCGCCGTCTCCTACGGCATCATCAAACGCCACGGCGGCACCATCGAAGTGACGAGCATCCCCGCCGCCCCCTCCGGCGGCGCGGACAGTCGCGGCACGACCTTCACGCTCAAATTCCCCCACCCTCGCCAGAGCGGACAGTAAAGCGACGGGCGCGCGGTTCGCAGCCGCCCGCTTTTCCTCCCCTCACGCTTCCATGTTATTTTGTGGCCTCGACGGGCGAGCGCGCCATGCTCTCAACCATTCGGATCAGGGGAAGGGACGACAAATCTTTATGGAGAACGCCGGAAGCCATGAGGCCGCCGCCAGTGCTGCCGCCGCCGCAGACGCTCTCGACGCGGTCGCAGCGAGCGACCACGTGGCCGGTGACAGGCGCGCAGGCCGCAAAGTGCTCGCGTCTGCAAGCGTCAGGCGCGCGGCCTATTTTGTGACGGGCGCGCTCGCCATCGGCTTCGTCTTCTGGTGGCTGCAATTTTCCACCGACGCCATCTGCTGCGGCGACTTCGACGGCTACTATCACATCGGTTGGAGCCAACAACTCTGGCAGGGCTTTCGCGCCGGGCGTCTCCCGCAGTTCATCTGGCTGCCGTTGACGACGCTCAACCCGCGCGACTACGTAGATCACCATTTCCTCTTCCACGTCCTGCAAATTCCCTTCACCTTCTTTTCCGACGTGCGGACGGGCGCGAAAGTTTCGGCGTGGCTCTTTGCGAGCCTCGCGGTGCTCGCCTGCTACTCGATGATCATTCGCTATCGCATCAAGTATCCGCTGCTGTGGCTCGTCGCGCTGCTCGGCTGTTCCGCGCCGTTTCTGTTTCGCATGAGCATGACGAAGGCCATGAGCGTCTCCATCGTGCTGCTCATCGTCGGCATCCACCTGCTCTTTCAACGAAAATATTTGTGGCTGCTGCCGCTCGCCTTCTTCTTCACGCTGACTTATGACATGTTCGTCCTGCTCGGCCTCGTGGCCGCCATCTGGACGGCGGTGCTCGCGTGGAGCGAGCGGCGTTTTGAATGGAGGCCGCTCCTGTGGGTCATCATCGGCGTCGTCGCGGGCACGGTCATCAATCCCTACTTCCCGCACAACGTCCAACTGCTCTACGCGCATATCGTGATGAAGTTCACGTCGAAGGGCTTCTCGACGGCGGTAGGGCAGGAGTGGTATCCGTACGAGAGTTGGGACTTCGCGCGCAACTGCGCCGTCGCGTTCATCGCGATGGTCGCGGGCTACATCGCCTTCAACCCGCAGGAGCGCAAGCGCACGGCGCACGCCTTGTTCTTTCTCATCTTCTCCACCATCCTTCTCATCGCCAACGCGCGCTGGCGACGCTTCGCGGAATACTGGCCGCCCTTCGCCGTCCTCTTCGCAGCCTTCGCGCTGCAACTCCTTTTTGAGCGTGCGCGCTCCGTCTATGGCAGCCTGCCCGAAGACGTGTTGGACGAACTCGAACCTTATCTCGATAGCCCCGCGAGCGTCCCCGCGCAGCGGACTGCGACGGCGACAAACGCTTGGAGCGAGGCGCACAAGACCTTCGCGGCGGCGATCATCACCGTGCTGCTCATGGTGCCGATGGTCGCCATGATCGTCGCCGAGACGCGCGAGATCGA
The DNA here is from genome assembly GCA_036399115.1 of Pyrinomonadaceae bacterium. Taxonomy (GTDB): domain Bacteria; phylum Acidobacteriota; class Blastocatellia; order Pyrinomonadales; family Pyrinomonadaceae; genus JAIVJZ01. The sequence continues at coordinate 8,428 of DASWNS010000456.1, forward strand.
GACGACCGCGCCACACGAAAAATACGCGAAGGGCATCGAGTGGATGCGCACGCACATCCCCGCCGGGCAGGTCATCTTCAACACGGACTGGGACGACTTCCCCCGGCTCTTTTACTACGACCCGGCGCACGCTTACGTCTCCGGCCTCGACCCGACTTATCTCTACGACAAAGATCAGTCGCTCTCGCGTCTCTACGAAGAGATCACGCTCGGCAGAACCAAAGACCCCGCCCCCGCCATCCGCGACCGCTTCGGCGCGCGCTACGTCTTCACCGACAACGAAGACGTGCACAACGATTTCTACTATGCCGCGATGGAGAGCGGCTGGTTCGACGAAGTTTATACGGACGAGGACTGCACCGTGCTCTACATACGCGACCAGAAAGGCGCGCCCGCCACCCCCGAAGACAACCCCAACCCGGACGACGATAACGACGCCGCAGATGAGACGGATGAAGAAGACGCAACTTAATGCGAATTTTATGTGGAACGAGATGAAAGTTAAGATTTCAAAACGCGTGTCGATCATCACGCTCGCGGCGTTCGTCTCCGTCGGCGCGCTCGGCGGTTGCGACCGCTCCGGCTCCGGCGACAACAGCGCGGCGCAAAACAAGCCCTCCGCATTCGAGAAAGACCTGGACTCGGTCAGGCGCAACAGTTTCCAGAAAGTCTACGTCATCTCGCGCCCCGACGGCGGCACGCTCAACGCCGACGACAAAGCCTATCTCAAAACGAACATGCCCATCGAAACCACCATGCGCATCCTCACGGACGAAGACCGCCGCCTCATCGTCGGCACGAACTTCGACTTCAAGCCCGAACACTTCGACGCGCTCAACAAACGTTTCCGCATCGAAGACTATACCGGGAGATGAACGCGAGACACGTCTCAATTCGT
>DASWNS010000457.1:0-3664 GCA_036399115.1 Pyrinomonadaceae bacterium
GGTAGGTCTTGCCGTCAACTTTGAATTCGTCAATGGTGAAGTCGGGCGCGATCTCGGTGGGCGTGTCGATCAGGATGTCGTAGTTCGGAAACTGCCACTCGCGTTGATCCGCGCGCTCCGTGGCGGAGTTGATGATACGCCAACCGGCGGGCGCGTCGATGGAGAGACGCACGGGGTCTGGCTTGTGGCCGACGACGTACATGAAGAGGGAGCCGCCGTTGAAGTTCGCGTGGCGCGCGTCGAGTTGCGAAAACGTGCCGGAGAGATCGTTGGCGAAGACTTTATAACTGAGCGCGACGCCCTGCGCTTTGCCGGGAAAGACGCGCCACGTCTGCGTGTCGAGGCGCGTGAGGGGAAGCGTCGCGGCATCGCAGAAAGCAGGCGGCGCGCAAAAAGTTGTCGCGCGCGCCTCCTGCACATTCTTCGCAAAATCGAAGACGGCGTAGCGTCCCGGCGACCAGCGCGGCATCTGAAAATCGACGGCCTCCACGACCAGCGGCGTCTCAACCGTGATGCGCACTTCAAACAGGTGCGAGGCCGGGTTCGGCATCGAGAGATGGTAATTGATCTTGTATTGTTCGTCGCGCGACTGCGTAGAGTTTAACGCAGAAGTTTGCGCGGAATTCGACTTGGAGTTTGGCGCGAAGTTTTGCGCGCCCGTCGTCGAGCCAAACAGAGCGAGCAGGGCGAAGAGGAGGGCGGCGCGTTGCCCCGCGCGGAGTTTCATGCAAGCGTTCATAAGTGCTCCCGAAAAAGATGCGTCCCGATTTGAATGGAGTTTTGCAGACGAACGATTATCCGCGCTCCGGCGAACGCATGTCAAAAGAGGGCGGCTGGTGTGACTACGGAGACTCCGGGAGTATTAGCGATATTGTGAATCCACCAGCCCGGTGATAGCCTCTGCGGCATGAAACGCCGCTGGTTCCATCTTATCGTTGCGCTTCTGAGCCTGCTTGCCATGTTGCTCTTATCACGAATATTAAATCCGCCCTGCATTCCCCCGCCGCCTTGTAATCGAGCGGATGCGGAGGCGGGTCGTTGCACACCGCAACCGTTCCTCTGCACAGAAGTATAAAATTTTTCGGACACACAGATTTCAAACTGAACCACTCCCTCAAAGAGGCACGCGCCGTGCGCTCGCCTTGACGCTCCGGGCGCGGCTCCGCTAGTTTCAGCCGCGCGAGCTTTTATGTCTACGACTTCAACTTTCAGCCACCCGCAGAGATGAGCATGACCGAACGCCTCTATTACCACGACTCGCATCTCACGCAGTTCGACGCACGCGTCCTCGGCGTCTTCGACCATGGCGCGGGACGCTTCGCCGTCACGCTCGACCGCACCGCGTTCTACCCGACGGGCGGCGGCCAACCGTGCGACACGGGGACGCTCGGCGAGGCTCGCGTCGTCGAATGTGTGGAGGAGGAAGAGACGGGTATCGTGCGGCACGTCGTAGAGGGGGCGGCTCCGCGTGTGGGCGCGCGAGTCGAAGGACGGGTTGATTGGTCGCGCCGCCTCGACCACTTGCAGCAGCACACGGGGCAGCACATTCTCTCGCAAGCCTTCGTCCGACTCTTCGACGCGCAGACGCGCGCCTTCCGCATGTTGGAACGCGCCTCCGAGATTGACCTCGATCTCCGCGAGCCTTCAAGCGAACGCATCGAGCAGGCCGTCGAACTCGCCAACCGCATTATCTGGGAAGACCGCGCCGTGAGCATTCGTCGAGTCTCTTCGGCAGAGGCCGCCGCGCTCCCCCTGCGCAAAGATTCCGCGCGCGAGGGCGACCTGCGCATCATCGAGATTGAGAATTTTGATCTGAGTCCCTGCGGCGGCACGCACGCCGCACGCACGGGCGAAGTCGGCATCCTCGCCGTGCGTTCCTGGGAGCGTGCGAAGGGTCTGACGCGCATCGAGTTTCTCGCCGGAGGCCGCGTGCTCGCAGACTACCGGCGCGCCAACCACACGGCGCGCTCCGTCGCCGCCCTGTTCAGCGCGGGGCGCGACGATGCGCAGGAGTTAGCCGCACGCGTGTTGGAAGAGAACAAACTTCTCTCGCGCCGTCTCCGCACGCTCGAAGAGATCGCTGCGCGCGTCGAAGCGGAGGAACTGATCGAAACGGCCACACCCGTCGTCGGCGACGACAGAGGCACACGCATCGTCACACGCGCCTTTGCCGACCGCGACGCGGAATCCCTCAAACGGCTCGCGCTCTCCATCATCTCGCGCCCCGGCCTCATCGCCCTGCTCGGCTCGCGCGACGCGGACGGTCGCGCCGCACGCCTCGTCTTCGCACGCGCCCCCGAAGCGCACGGCGACATGAACGCGCTCATGCGCGAAGCCTGCGCCCTCATCGAAGGGCGCGGCGGCGGACGCCCCGACCTCGCACAGGGCGGCGGCACAAACGTCGAAAAACTAACCACCACACTCGAAACCGCCACCACCCGTCTCCTCGCCCCTCAACAACCCGCGCTGCCCGACTGAAAAACACGGAGGCTCCCCTCCACACTGTCAAAAGACGCTGCCCTCCGCACTGTCAAAAGACACCCCGTGCCCCGCTCACGAACGCCGCTCGCACGCCCCCGTAACGGACGCTTGACACCGCCCCCGCCGCTCTCTAATATTTCCCTCGACTCGTGGGGCAGTAGCTCAGTTGGCAGAGCGCCGCGTTCGCAATGCGGAGGCCAGGAGTTCGACCCTCCTCTGCTCCACCAAAAGAAATCAACAAGATACAGTCGCCTGCGGGCGGCTGTTTTTGTTTCGGGACGCTTTCACGGGACGCTTTGCTTCAATAATTCACGCCAAAGCATTAGGTTAGAAGTTTGAGCCGTCTCCGCACCAAGCATTAACGGCCTGCCTATTCAAGATTGTATCTGCTCATCGTTATGCCTGATACTCTCAACCAACAACCAGTAATTCATCAGACATTTCCATAGATTGAGTAGCAATAGTTCTTCACGAAAAAAAATTCCGCAATGTCCTTGTCAGGTCGTGCTCAAATTCCTTCTTTGACAACAATATCTCTGTTGACACGCCTACCATGGAGGCGTCGTATTTGAATTAGGGCATCGGCATCGACAATACCCTGTGTCTTGGCAATGTTCATGAATTGCCTGGCCGGTCCGTCGCTAAGGTCAGATGATAGGCCGACTGAAGAGAACATCCCACTAATTCGCTCTTGCGGTGTCTGGTAGTAGAGTGCGTGGTCAAAACGGGCGTAAGCGTTCACGATGCCATGGTGGACGTGTACGGTCGGGAAGAATAATTCCTGCGGATTTCTTCTGGGAAACTCAAACGCCATGGGGTGCACGTTTTTCGCTCCAGCCCGCAGTTTGAAGACGGCAAAAGCGTAGTCGCTATATTGTGGCATCTGCTCCCAGACTTGATCGGGCAGACGGAAGCGGCTATCGAGCCGAGCGAAGTCTCGCAGATGCGGGACAAACGACGCCTCAAAGCTGCCAACCTCGTGAACTTTGAGCGTTGGCATGTCAGCAGGCCGGGCACGTGTGGCGGAACTTCTCGTAAGATACGTGATGAAACCTTTGTTCATATCGTCGAAGAACTGCGGATAACCGGAGAGGTCTAGGAATCGGACAGCGTCCGGGGATGGGGAGGGCGGGGTCGGCAGAGGGAGGATCATCGCCAAGTCTGAGTCGGCTTGATACCGCAT
>DASWNS010000458.1:0-3362 GCA_036399115.1 Pyrinomonadaceae bacterium
CGGCTACTGACAACCCGCCACTTCTTGCTATACTCCGCTTTTCTCTTGGAGCAGGAATAGATGACAGAGAACACCAACACGCCCTTCATCGAGGACAACGATCAGACGCGCGCACGCCGCGAGCACCTCGCACGCATTCAGGCTCTCACAGGCAACGCCTACCCGAACAAGTTTCGCCGCAGCAATGTCTCCAACAATCAGACCGAGGGCGAAGACACGATTACGTCCGTCGTCGGGTGCGAAGCGATCACGCGTCACGTCCCGCAGTTGGACGCGGGCGCGCGCCCGACGCCGGAACAACTCACGGCAGCCAACGAGGCGTTGAAGGCGTTCGGCGACGTTGTGCGCGTGAGCGGACGCCTCAGCGTGCCGCCGCGCGTGATGGGCAAGGCCGCCTTCGTGCATCTCTCCGACGGCAAAGAACGCTTGCAGATTTACGTGCGCCGCGACGACGTGCAGACGATGAACTACGCCGGGCGCACGCTCGACGGATGGGAACTCTTCTCGCTGCTCGATCACGGCGACTTCATCGGCGTCGAAGGTTTCCTCTTCGTCACGAAGACGGGCGAACTCTCCATCCACGTCCGCTCGTTCGAGTTTCTCGCCAAAGCCCTGCTCCCAATGCCCGACAAGCTGCACGGCATCAGCGACCCCGAAATCCGCCAACGCCAACGCTACGCAGACCTCATCGCGGGCAGCCTCAAGATCGACAGGGACGACGCGCCGACGGAAGGCTCCGTGCCGCGCGAACTCACCACCCGCGAAGTCTTCGAACGCCGCTCGAAGATCATCCGCGAGATGCGCACCTTTCTGGACGAGCGCGGCTACATCGAAGTCGAGACGCCGATGCTCACGCCCATCGCCTCCGGCGCGGCGGCGCGTCCCTTCAAGACGCACCACAACGCCCTCGACATAGACCTCTACGCGCGCATCGCCCCCGAACTCTACCTCAAGCGGCTCCTCGTCGGCGGCTTCGAACGCGTCTACGAACTCAACCGCAACTTCCGCAACGAAGGCATCTCCACCCGCCACAACCCCGAATTCACCATGCTTGAATTCTACTGCGCCTACATGGACGTAAACGGCATGATGGACTTCTGCGAAGAGTTGCTGCGCCGGAGCGTGCTCGCAGCAACGGGCGGGACAACAGTTCGCTTTGAAGATCACGAGTTCGATTTCGGTCGCCCTTTCGAGCGTGTGTCTATGCGCGACGTGGTGAAGCGTTTCGCTCCTGACGTTGAGTTAACCGATGGAAATTTGGTCGATATGTTCGAGACTCACGCAGAGCCGCATCTGATGCAGCCGACTTTCATTATTGATTTTCCCAAAGCGATTTCGCCCCTCTCGAAAACGTCGCCGGATAATCCGGCAATCGCGGAGCGGTTCGAGTTGTTCATTAACGCGATGGAGTGTGCGAACGGGTTTTCGGAGTTGAATGATCCGTTGGAGCAGTATGAGCGGTTTCGTGAGCAGGGGCAGGCGCGGGAGCGTGGGGATGAGGAGGCGATGCAGATGGATACGGATTATGTGCGCGCGCTCGCCTACGGGATGCCTCCGGCAGCAGGGATCGGCATCGGCATTGACCGCCTCGTGATGCTGTTGACCAACCGGCGTTCCATCCGCGACGTGATCCTCTTCCCGCACATGCGCCCCGCCGCGCCGAAAACGGAAGAGACGGACGCGCCGCCCGCATTACCTATCGAACAGGCGGGCGAGCAAACGAAAGCAGCTAAAGAAGGGGCGGACGGGCAGTAGTTTTTATTGCCGCCGCGCGAGTAGCGAAAGATAAAAGCCCACGGTTTGCGCCGTGGGCTTTTATCTTTCAACGCTCGCGCGGTTGCGAGTTGTGACACGGGGAGTTCGCGTCTGCCGGTCGTGGCTTTACGGTTTCGCCGTCGAAGTTTGCGTCGCTTGGGTCGTGGAGAGCTTCTGCTTGAGCTTCGCCTGTCGCTCCGCGACCCACGCGGGGACTGTGCCCTGTCTTGCGATTGAGGCGGCGTAGGCGTCCATGGCGGCGAGCGCGCCTGCCGGGTCGTTCGTCTTCTCGCGGGTGCGGCTGAGGTCAATGAGCACTTGCGGGTTAGCGTCGCCGTAGAGTTCGGCAGCGCGTGCGAAGTGCTGCACGGCGCGTGCGAGTTCGCCCTGACGTTCGTAGAGACGACCGAGATGATAATAGGCGACGGGAAAACGCGCGCCCCCTTTTTGCGTGAGCGGGACGAGCGCGGTGATGGCCTCCGTATCGCGCCTCAGATTGATGAGCGCGGCTCCGAGTTCGAGATTGGCGGGCGGGAAATATCCTGCCGGGTGGCGTGCCAGAACATCCCGATAAACCTTCACAGACTCTTCATAACTTCCCCGTTCGCGTTGCGTCCGCGCCGCTCGCAGCAGATCGTAAGAGGCGCGGTCAACTTCGAGGGCGCGAAAGTTGGCGTTTGAAGAAGCACGCCCGGCACGGTTGCCGCCCGCGCCTTCGCTCGTCTCAGTCTTCGCGTTCGTCGCGTCGTCTTCGTTCGCGTGAGCCGCAGCGGCGGCGACGAGATCGCGGCGCGCTTCACTGATCTCACGCGGGACGCCCGACGTGCCGCCGCGCGTCGAGCGTGCAACGAAATTATCGAGCACCGCGAGTCCGCGCTTCGTGTCGCCGTCTTCCGCGTAGGCGCGCGCGAGGGCGGCGGCGGCTTCCGCGTGCGCGGGTTCGAGGCGCAGCGTGCGCGTCCATTCGCGGATGGCGAGATCGGCTTCGCCGCGCAGCAGGTAGAGCCGACCGAGGTTGTAGCTCGCTTCCGGGTAAGCGTGATTTTCCTGCAAGAGCGCGGCGGCGAAAGTCTCCTGCGCTTCGTCCCAATGGCCTTGCCGGATGAGTATGACGCCGAGGTTGTTGAGGGCGCGCGAGTAGTTGCCGCGACGCTGGAGGATGGCTTTGCGATAAGCATCTTCCGCCGCGCTCGCGTCGCCGAGACGCGCCAGCGCGTTTCCGGTGTTGAAGAAGAAGGGCGGATCATAACGGTCTTCGTGAATCATCAGGCGCAGGGCATCGAGGGCTTCCGGCTCGCGCTTGAGTTCGACGAGTCGTTCGACGAGCGCGCGTTGCAGCCGCGTGCGCTCCGCACCCGCCTTCGTATCTTTGATCTCTGCGCGCAGGCGTTCGAGTTCCCCGTCTGCTCCTTTCGAGTGAGACGCCGCCGCCTCGCTCTTCGACGCGGAAGCTGTAGCAGCGGGCGACTTCTCGACCGGCGCAGCGACGACAACAGGCGGCGCGACGGACGGCGCAGCGACAGCCGACGACGGCGCAACGGACGGCTTAGCAGCAGCGGGCGCGACGGGCGGAGCACCCGCCGAAGGCGCGACGGCGCGACGGGCGC
>DASWNS010000459.1:0-4317 GCA_036399115.1 Pyrinomonadaceae bacterium
CGTGAATCGTCAATAGAAAAACGGATTGAATCTATTCACGATTGACGATTCACGATTTACTTGCCTTCAACTCGTCACCTGTCACTTGTCACCCGTCACTGTTTTCTTATGAGTACGACGCTGCAATCCCCCGCCCCTGTGCAAGAGCCGGTCGCGACGCTTGAGGCTGACGACGTGAGGCCGCTGACGATTGCGCTCGCGGGCAATCCGAACGCGGGCAAGACGAGCCTCTTCAACGTGCTCACGGGACTCCGGCAGAAGGTCGCCAACTATCCCGGCGTCACGGTGGAACGCAAAGAGGGACTCTGGCAGCTCTCGCCCGATCTGCCGACGGCGCAACTCATAGACCTCCCCGGCCTCTACAGTCTCGACGCCAACTCCATTGACGAACAGATCGCGCGCGACGTGATCACCGGACGCCTCACGAGCGTGCCCCTCCCGGACTGCATCATCGTCGTGGTTGACGCCACGAACCTCGAACGCAATCTCTATCTCGCCACGCAACTCTTAGAGACTGAACGCCCGCTCGTCGTCGCCCTGACGATGATCGATCTCGCCGCGCGGCGCAAACTTGAGATCGACACGGCGCGATTGTCCGGTGCGCTCGGCGTTCCGGTCGTGCCCGTCGTCGCCACGCAGCGGCAGGGACTCGACGATCTCGCCGCAGCCGTCGTGGAGGCCGCCAAGTCTCAGCCGCCCGCCGCCCGCTGGCAACTCTCCACGGAGGCCGAACGCGAACTCTCCGCGCTCGCCGCCGCTTTCGATGGCAACGGCGCACACGCCGGCGTAGATGAAGAGAACAGCGCGCGACGTTACAGCGCGCTCGTCGAACTCTACGCGGAAGAATTACCGGAGGGGGCGACCGAGGAGCGTCAGGCGGCGATCACGTCGGCGCGCGAGCGGCTGGCCGCAGGTAATCCGCGCTGGTGGCAAGAGCCTCTGCTCGCGCGTTACGAGTGGATCGAACGCGTCGCGCGCAGCACGGTGCGCGATCACAAGCCGGGGCGCACCTCCCGCACGGATCGCATTGATCGTTTCGTCACACACAGATTTTTCGGTCCCCTGATCCTGCTCTTCGTGATGCTCGTCGTCTTCCAGACGATCTTTTCGTGGGCGCAACTGCCGATGGATTTGATCGACGGCAGCTTCGGCAAACTCGGCGAACTCGTGCGCGCTTCGATGCCGCCCGGCTTGCTGACGGACTTGCTGGTTGACGGCGTGATCGCGGGCGTCGGCGGCGTGCTCGTCTTTCTGCCGCAGATTCTGTTGCTCTTCTTCTTCGTCTCACTGCTGGAAGACAGCGGCTACATGGCGCGCGCGGCCTTTCTGATGGACAGGTTGATGCGCGGCGTCGGGCTTCACGGCAAGGCTTTCATGCCGCTGCTTAGCAGCTTCGCGTGCGCCATTCCGGGCATCATGGCGACGCGGACGATTGAGAACCCGAAGGATCGTCTGGCGACGATCCTGATCGCGCCGTTTATGAGTTGCTCGGCGCGACTGCCGGTTTACACTCTGATGATCGCGGCCTTCTTCACGGGGCAACGAAAGATTTTCGGCGTGCTCTCCGTCGGCGTGCTGATCATCATGGCGATGTACCTGTTGGGGATCGCGGTGGCGGTCGTGGTCGCATGGATTTTGAAGCACACGATCTTGAAATCGCCGCCGCCCCCGCTCGTGCTGGAACTACCGCCCTACCGCACGCCGAGTTTCTTCAACGTCCTGCAAACGATCTACGCACGCTCCCTGATGTTCGTGCGGCGTGCGGGCACGGTCATCCTCGCCATCTCGATCCTGCTCTGGGCGCTCGTCACCTTCCCGCGCATGGAGGATGGCGGCAATGTCCCGAACGCCGATGCGACGACGGCTGCGACGACGGCAGCGTCGCCGAACCGCGCGCCGGATGAGCGTGCGACGACGGCGCAACGCGAGGAGACGGTGCAACCAGCCGCCGGAGCATCGAATGTGGCCGAAGCGGTGGACGGCGACGAGGGCGAGCAGATTCGACAGAGTTACGCGGGGCGGCTCGGCCACTTCATCGAACCGGCCATCGCGCCGCTCGGCTTCGACTGGAAGATGGGCATCGGCCTCATCGCCTCGTTCGCCGCGCGGGAAACGCTCGTCTCGACTTTGAGCATCGTCTATAACGTCGGCGCGGATGCGACGGAAGAGTCAGACACTTTGATCGGCGCGGTGAGAAACGCGCGGCGCGCGGACGGCACTCCGGCATGGACGCCGCTCGTCGCCGTCTCGATGATGGTCTTTTTCGTGCTGGCCTGCCAGTGCATGTCAACCATCGCCATCGTGCGGCGCGAGACGAATTCGTGGCGTTGGCCTCTGTTCATGGTGAGCTACATGCTCGTGCTCGCTTACGTCGCATCGTTCATCACGTATCAGGGCGGGCAGCTTTTGGGATTCAGTTAAGCCTATGTTTTCGGATTGGCAGACCATCGCCGTGTGGCTCATCATCTTCGCCGCCTTCGCCTACGTCGGGCGGCGCGGGTGGGGACGCCTGCGTTCGTTCGGCGCGAGCGGGCGTGCGCAGGGTGCGTCGTGCGCAACCGGCTGCGGCAGTTGCGGCGATGAACAGACAACAAAGGCGCACTCCGCGACGGCAAAGCCCCAAAATGTACTCGTCCAGATCACCAACGCGGGGCGCGAGACGCGACGACAGCATAAACCGTAGGCGTCGGGAATGTGTGACGTGAATGAAAATGCCGGCGCAGTCTCAGTGAGATTGCGCCGGCTTTCTCGTTGCGCGGTCGCTTCGCCCGCGCTGCGCGGGAGTCAGCTAATGAAATGATCGCCCCGGCGTGCGGGCGCGCTCGTCCGCGTCGTTACCAGAGCGCGTCTTGACGTTCGCGTACGCCGTAGGCTTCGCGCAGTTCGATGCCGCCGGGCAGCGTGCCCGTGTAAACGCCGAACCAATGGTAATAGTCCGAACGCACGAGCAGAAAGTTATCATGGTTCTCGATCAACGCCTCCGGATGGAAACGCAGCGTGCCGCCTTCGGCGAAAGAGACGGTCGAGAGGTCTTCCGAGAAGGTGACAGGCCCTGTCTCGTGCGCCGCGCCGTCAATCCAGATCGTGCGCTCGCTCTGCGCGGGCGTGTCGAACAGGCCGTTGATGGCGTTGAAGCCGACGATGCGCCCGTGCTGGTCCAGCCCCGCACCGGCTGCCCAACGCCAGTGCGTGCGCCGCTCGTGATAACCCGCGTTGAAGTCCACGAAGACGACGCCGACGGCCTCGCGCGTCGTGCCGCCGTAGCGCACGACGCCCCGCGCCGCGCGGCAGTAGTCCTTGTGCGACCAGATGTAAGCCCGGTTGGCCGGGCGGTAGACTTCGAAGCTGCTGTGCGGCTCGTAAGCCACGTCGATCTCGGCGTCGCCGTCGCGCATGCGGACGCGGTTCGGCGCAAATTCGACGCGGCTCGTGAAGAGGTGCGTGCGCTCCCGAAACTGTCCCGCCGCGCGATCCCAGATGCCCCAGTACTCCTGTAGCAACGTCCCCACCCTGACACGCGCCGCGCAGAAAGATAACTCCCCGCTCCAAAAGGAGACGTACTGCCAGCGTTTGCGCAACTGCCGCGCGCGCAGCAACGGCAGACGCTCGGGCGGGAACGGCACGCCGACGGGACGGTCGCTCCCGTCGCCGCGATAAGGTTGATCGAGAGGTGATCTTGTCATCCGGCGATTATACTCGATTCCGCTAGGGGGCGAGTTTTCCCGACATGCACGCACGCAGACGCCCCGCTCGCCTCGCCCGCGACAAAGGCAGAGCGGCCTGACAAGAAGTTTTTTTTGAACTCTCGTCAGGCCGCTTCGCGTTAAAAGTGGAAGCGACCGGGTCTGTTCTGGGTCGCTTCCGCCGTGAGTTTACGACCTGTGTAATTAACGCGACGGCTAACGAGATTGCCACGCGGGCTTCGTGTCATCCGCGCTGTGATTCGTCAGTTGCACGGTCTGTTTTGCGCCGCGCGCGTTCGAGACGTAGATGTCGCGGTTGGGGCTTTCGCTCCAAGGATCGTAGCCGCTTGCGTACACAACCTTCGCGGCGTCGGGCGACCACGCGGGTTCCGTGTTGGTCGAAGGATCAGCGTCGTCAAACAACGCCAAGCCGCTGCCATCCGGGTTCATGCTGTAGAGCGCGTTGGCATCCTCGGCTCCGCTCTCGTTGGCAAAAAAGATCGACAGGCTGCGCGCAAAGATGATTCTGGAATTGTCGGGCGACCACGCCGGGACACGGTCGGCCTGCATCGAGTTCGTATTACTGTGCCTCTCTGTCAGAGGCAGTTTGTTGCTGCCGTCGGCATTCATCACG
>DASWNS010000460.1:0-4094 GCA_036399115.1 Pyrinomonadaceae bacterium
TCGCCACTTGTCACTTGTCGCTGCTTTTATGTCTCTTACGCTCGACACTCCGATTCTCTCACTCACAGGGCACGGCATCCCGCGTTTCGGCCAGCCGACGGCGCGTCGTCTCGGCCTCGCGCTCGCGTCTCTCTACGGCAAACGCGAGGCGGGCGAAGCGACGGTTGAAGACCTCTTAAACTACCTGCCGATGCGCTACGAAGATCGCTCGAATCTAACGCGCATCGAAGAACTCCGCGATGGCGTCGAAGCGTCGCTCGAACTCTACGTGCGCGTGGCGGGCGGCTTTCAGGTCGGCAAAAATCGTGGGGCGAAAGCGCCGCCGCTCTACATCTTCGAGATCACTGCGAGCGACCCGGAGCGCACGGCGAAACCCGTTGTCGTCTTCTGGTTCGTGTCAGGCCGCCAGGCCACGCGCATTGTGGCTTATCATCGCCAACGCTTCACGCGCGGCGCACGCTTCGTCGCCTACGGCAAGTGGGAATGGGACGCGCGCCGCAACACCTTCGCCCTGCGTCTGAATAAGCCCGACGAACTCGAAATGCTCCCCGGCATCTGGACGCCGCCGGAACACGCCCTGCTCCGGCTCGCCGAAGAGAACGGCGATCATGCGGGCGAAGGCTCACACACTCAACGCGCCAACGGAGGCGAAGCGACTCAACCCAGCGACGAAAGCGAGAGCGACCCGGAGAACGAAGATTCAGGCGGCGACCTGGATACGCTGGCGGAGACGGACGAGGCAGAGGTCAGCGATCCGCGCCTGGCGGCGATTCACGTCGGGCGACGCGTGCCGGTCTATCGCAAGCTCGGCGAGTTTCCCGCGAAACGCATGCGCGAGATCATGCACGCCGTCCTCGCACGCATCGACGATGCGGAGATCACAGAGACGCTGCCCGCCGATCTCATCGGACGACAAAAGTTGATCTCCCGCGCCGAAGCCCTGCGTCGCATCCACTTTCCGACAGAAGACGCCCCGCTCGCCGATTACGAACGCGCCCGCTCGCCCGCACACATCCGTCTCATCTTCGAAGAGTTCTTCTGGGTCGCCATCGCCATCGCCATACGCAAAAGCGAGCGCGTCAAAGAACCGAAAGGGGCGGTCATCGAAATTGACGAACGCGTGCGCACGCACCTCTCGGAGATACTTCCCTTCACGCTGACGAGCGCGCAGCAACGTTCCATCACGCGCATCCTCGACGACATGCAATCCGACGTGCCGATGAACCGCCTGTTGCAAGGCGACGTGGGCAGCGGCAAAACCATCGTCGCCTTGCTCGCCATGCTCGCCGCGATGGAGAACGGTTATCAGGCCGCGCTCATGGCTCCGACCGAAATCCTCGCAGACCAGCACGCGCGCAACATCAAGCGCATGCTCGCGCGCACGCCGCACCGCGCCGAACTCCTCATCGGCTCGCTCCGCGCCGCCGAGAAAAGGCGTCTGCACGCAGACATCGCCGCCGGAGAAGTCAACGCCTGCATCGGCACCCACGCGCTCATTCAAGAGGCGGTCGCCTTCCGCAAACTCGGCATCGTCATCATCGACGAGCAGCATCGCTTCGGCGTCCTTCAACGCGCGGCCTTACGCGAACGCGGCTTCAACCCGGACGTGCTCGTGATGACGGCGACCCCCATCCCGCGCTCGCTCGCCATGACCGTCTACGGCGACCTCGATGTCTCCGTCATAGACGAACTCCCGCCCGGACGCACGCCGATCAAAACGGTCGTCGTCGGCGAAGACCAGCGCGCCGGGGTTTATAAAGGAGTCGAACGGGAGATCCGCGCCGGGCGTCAGGCTTACATCGTCTACCCGCTCGTCGAAGAATCGGAGAAGATGGACTTGAAAGACGCGACGCGCATGTTCGAGCATTTGCGCGACCGCGTGTTCCCCACCTTCCAGGTCGGCCTGCTGCACGGCAAGATGAAGTCTGCGGAGAAAGAGGAGACGATGCACCGCTTCACGCGCGGGGAGATTCAAATTCTCGTCGCCACCACCGTCGTCGAAGTCGGCGTTGACGTGCCGAACGCGTCCGTCATGGTCATCGAACATGCGGAGCGTTTCGGCCTCTCGCAGTTACACCAGTTGCGCGGGCGCGTGGGGCGCGGCGCGGAGCAGAGTTTCTGTGTGCTCCTCGCCTCCGACAAACAAACAGCCGTCGCCAAAGAACGCCTCGGCATCATGGAAGAGACGAACGACGGTTTCCGCATCGCCGAAAAAGATCTGGAGATACGCGGACCCGGCGAAGTGATGGGCACGCGCCAATCCGGCGTCCCGACCTTCCGCGTCGGCAACCTCGTCCGCGACGTGCGCATACTTGAAGAAGCGCGCAACGAAGCCGACTACTATCTCTCCAACGCGCGCCGCCGCACGCGCGAAACCTCCCGCCTCATCGAACGAGTCCGCGCCGACGTGCGCTTCGGTCTGGCAACCGTCGGCTAAACAGTGATACGCTAGCCCTCCCCGCTCACATCCACACACCAAACAGCCCCGTCGGAACCTGTATCGCCGTCGAGCCGCGCCATCGTTTTCCTTGACCCCTGACGCTGGAGGTTTATGAGAATAAAGAATCAGGTGTTTGAGGTCGCAGGGCTTCCTGTTAATCCTGCTCGCTTCTGACTTCTGAATTCTGACTCCTGAGTTCTGAATTCTCATCCGCCTCTCATGTGCTAACATTCCGGCATGAGGATCATCGCGGGACAATATCGCGGGCGTGTGCTTAAGAGTCCGCCGTCGATGCAGATTCGCCCGACCTCCGACCGCCTGCGCGAGACGCTCTTCAACGTCCTCGCGCCGCGCATCGAGGGCGCACGCTTTCTCGATTTGTGCGCGGGTTCGGGCGCAGTCGGCATCGAAGCGATCTCACGCGGCGCGTCTTTCGTCACCTTCGTTGACCGTTCGCGTAAGATGTGCGGACTCGTCGAAGCGAATCTCGATCTGTGCGGCGTGCCCGAAGAGTCGACGGCGGTTGTCCTGAGTGAAGTTGCCGACTATCTCCGCCGCGCGGAAACATGGGGCGGCGACCCCTACGACATCGCTTTTCTCGATCCGCCCTACGCCATAGACTATGCGCCCCTGCTCGATCTCTTCGGCACACGCACCCCGGCGCTGCTCACCGCAGGCGGCATTCTCATCGTGGAGCATCATCATAAGACCAACCTTAAAGATGCGGTCGGAAACATACGCCGCTGGCGCATCCTGAAGCAGGGTGACTCCGCGCTCAGTTTCTACGAAGTGGAAGGCGCGGAATAACTCAGAACTCAGTAGTGATCCCGCTCCGTGGGTGAGACTGCTCTTCAACTAATTCTTCAATATGCTTGTACTAGGAATCGAAAGTTCATGCGATGAGACGGCGGCGGCCATCGTGCGCGACGGGCGCGAAATGATCTCGTCCGTCATTTCATCGCAAATCGAAACGCACAGACGCTTCGGCGGCGTCGTCCCCGAACTCGCTTCGCGCGAGCATCTCGATAAGATCGTGCCCATCGTGGAAGAGGCTTTCGCGCGTGCGCGCGTCGAGAAGCGGGAGATTGACGGCATCGCCGTTACGCAGGGGCCGGGTCTGGTCGGGTCGCTGCTTGTCGGCCTCTCCTACGCGAAGGCGATGGCTTACGCGCTCGAAAAGCCGCTCGTCGGGGTTAACCACATCGAGGGGCACATCTACTCGGTTGTCTTCGAGAACCCGCCGATTCTATATCCGGCCTTCGCGCTCATCGTGTCGGGCGGGCACACGAATCTTTTTCTGGTGCCCGCGCCGGGACAGTACAAGGTGCTTGCGCGCACGCGCGACGATGCGGCGGGCGAAGCCTTCGACAAGGTGGCGAAGATGCTCGGCCTCGGCTATCCGGGCGGTCCTATCATCGAAGGGTTGGCGCGCGAAGGCGATCCGCAGGCCGTCCGTTTCAGCGTGCCGCGCATGGGCGACGGATTGCCTGATTTTAGTTTCAGCGGACTCAAAACCGCCGTTTCGAAGTATGTGCGCGAGACGGGGCTGCAACCCGTCGCGGAAGGTGAGGCCGCTTCGCAGGCGGTGAAGGATTTGGCCGCGAGCTTTCAAAGCGTAGTGGTGCGCTCGCTCGTGGGCACGACGGAGAGACTG
>DASWNS010000461.1:0-6352 GCA_036399115.1 Pyrinomonadaceae bacterium
TGGCGCGGCAACGGGATCGACGAGCGACGGTTTGATCGCCGCGTTGCGCTGCACGGGGCTGGTCTGACCCTGTGGTCCCGGCGCGCCGAGCACGGAGGGGACACCCGCGATCATTTCGCCCGTCGTCGTGACCAGCACGAAGTCCTGTGCGTTGTCGCCCGTGTCCTGCGGCGTGCCGCTCGCCGACTTGCGCACGTAGCTGTACTGAGGCCGGAGCGCGGGAAACGCCGAGATGACCGGCAGCCCCGCGCCCTCGCGGAACTCCGCCGGGTCGTCCGCGAAGCCGACGGCATCGACGTGCGCGTTCACTCCGTTGCGCCGTAGACCAATGCCCTGATTGTCGGAGAAGAAGTCCGCGCCCGTCGTGAAGAGATTGCCAGCAGCATACGCGCTCAAACTATAGCCTGTGGAGTTCACTATCAGCCTGTGGCTGCGCGGCGTGAGCAGGAACCCGTTCTGCAATGTGGCGAACGAGAGGGTCGTGGGGCTTCCGGCGCTCGTAGCCAAGAAGACGAAGCTGTAGTTGCGCAGGTCAATGTTCGAGTTGGTGTTGTTGTAAATCTCTATGTACTCGTCGTTCGCGCCGCCGGGTGCTGACAATCTGAATTCGGTAATAAGCAGTTCGCCCGTCGTGCCGGGATCAGGATCGTTGTCGATGATCGTGCCGGAGCCGACCGGATTAGAGATGGTCGCGTTGACGGCGTTCGTGAGGATGACGACGAATCTTTCGTTCTGTTCGTCAATCGTGTCGGCGATGATCGGCACGGCGATCGCTTTGGTGGTCTGGCCGGGCGTGAACGTTATCTGCAAGTTGAGCGGCGTGTAATCGGCGTTGGCCTGCGCCGTATCGTCGTCGGTAAAGTACCGGACGGTCACAGTGTTGCTGCTCGGCTCGGAGAGACGGATGGTGAAGATGGCGTTTGCCCCGCTGTTGGCAGTCTCTTCGTTGATGGTGACGTTGTTGATGGAGACTTCGGGGAGCGGATCGTCGTCCGTGATGTTGAGCACGGCGTAGATCGGGTTGCCGAGCGTGCTGCCCGTGGCATTGCTCAGGAACAGGTTGACGGTTTCCGTAGTCTCGCCGAGCGAATCGTCGAGAATCTGGATGGTGAAACTCTTCATGGATTCGCCGGGGGCGAAAAAGAGCGTTCCGGAGGCGGGCGTGTAGTCAGCGTTGGCGGTCGCCGAGCCGTTGCTCGTCACGTAATTGACGCTCGCCGTCTCTGCCGCGCCGAATGTGCGCACGACGGTAATGACGACGCTTCCGCTCGTCTCCGCAGTCGTGTAACTGCTCGCAGAGAACTGCACGTGTCCGGGCTGATCTACTTCGTGGCAGACGGAGAATTCGGACGTGTTGCCGCTCGCATCGGTCGCCGTCGCCGTGACGCTCTGCCCCGGCAGGAGTTGGACGGGGAAGGTCGCATTGAAAGCAGCGTTACCGCTCGCGTCGGTGTTCACCGTCGTCAGGCCGAGAAGGAACTGCCCCTCGCCCTGTCCCGAAGCATCACAACTGTTGTTGGCGAACACCTCGATGATGTAGCTCGCGTTCGGCGCGCTGTTGAGCGTGCCCTGCGCGTTTGTGCTGCCGCCGCCCGTCGAGACGGAACGCACGAGGGGAAAGTTCTGTAGATTGTTGGAGCCGGTGTCGGGGTCGCCCGCGTCGTTGGGTGTGACGCCCGCCGCGCCGAGGTCGATGCCGAGTTGGCCGTTGGAGAAGATCGAGTTGGCGCGGACGGTGTGGCCTGTCCCCGTAGTGTTGACTAAGACGCCGGTGCCCGCGTTGAACGCGATGACGTTGGCTGCGCCCGGCTCGCTGCCGCCGACGATGCTGTTAACGCTGGTGCTGTCTCCGAGAATCGACACGCCGTGCATGCTGTTGCCGAGTCCGGCTCCGGCGGCGTTCGTGCCGATGTAGTTGCCCTGCACCTTCGTATTGGTGGAGCTGAGGATTTGGATGGCGTTGCCGGTGTTGGCGGCGCCGCCCGTCGTACTCGCGACGACGTTGCCCGCACCTGCGGTTGTGCCCCCGATGAGCGCGTTCACGTTGCCGGAGATGCTCAAACCGAAGACGGCATTGCCCAGCGGCGCGCTGCCCGCAGCGGTGGTGCCGATGTAGTTGCCCTGTACCGCACTGTCGCTTGTGCCCTGCATCTGGATGCCGAAATTGTTCCCCGAGACGACGTTGCGCGCCCCGGCCACAGTGCCGCCGATGACGGTGCCGGACGCGTTGAAAACGGCGATGCCGGTGAGGTTGCCCAGATCGCGCGAGCCGGCGGCGTCCGTGCCGATGTAGTTGCCTTGAATCGCGTTGCCGTTCGAGCTTGCGTCCTGAATGGTGATGCCGACGTTGTTGCCCGAGATGACGTTGCGCGCCCCGGCCACAGTGCCGCCGATGGTGTTGTTGGGCGCGGAGATGAAGACGCCGCTGTGGGTGTTGCTGAGTTCGGCGGTGCCGGCGGCGTTGGTGCCGATGTAGTTGCCCTGCACCGTGTTGTTCGTTGTAGCGTTGAAGATCGAGATGCCGTGCGAGTCAGTGGCAGAGATGACGTTGCGTGCAGCGGGCGTCGTCCCGCCGATGAGGTTGTCTGAGGAACTGACGCTGATGCCGTTGCCGCGACTGTTGGTGCTGCTCGTACCGGCAGCGTTCGTGCCGATGTAGTTACCCTCGACCAGGTTGCCGCCAGCGGTCTGCAAGTTGATGCCGCCATCAGAGAAGCCATTGATGACGAGGCCGCGCACGACGCTATTGCCAGCCGTGATCTGGAGCGCCGCGCTGTTCGGGTTGGCGGAGAAGCCGCTACAGTTCAATTCGATAACCGGCTGCCCTGCAAAGCCCGGCTGCGTCGTGGCGTCAATAACCAGCGGGTCGGTGATCACAGGCAGTTGCGCCGTCGGCATGATGGTCTGTAGCCCTGAGCTGATGGCGAAGTTGATCGTATCCCTGCCCGTCGTGGCATTGGCCTGCATGATCGCCGCGCGCAGCGTGCAGTTGCCCGCGCCGTCGTTGCAGACGCCGTCGGTCGTGTCGCTGTCGGGGCTATCGCCTGTGGAGTTGACGTTGAAAGTCGTCGCCGCTTGAACCGCCTGAACCTCCGGCTCAAACGCTTTCAGAAAGCGATCCGGCAACATGAACAGAGCGAGCAGTCCGAAGGTGAAGGCTATAAAAGAGGTGCGCCGGGCACGGGTATAGAGATACTTACGCGAGGGGGCGGGTTGCATGGGCTTTCTCCTGAGTAATACCTTGCGGTAAATCTGTCGGTGCGTTGGAATTAATGCGGCGTTACGAACTTATGCGGCCATAAGTTTTTGGTGGCCGTGATGGCTGCGCAGGAGACTGTACATTATCGTCAGCGCAGGATCAATTCGAGCCGCACGCCTTCCGGGCGAGCGCAAAAGGGTTTCGGAGTCTGAAAGTTTGGACTTCGACGCCGTGTTGATAAGCTCATTTTTGCTTATCCAGTTCGATGGCTTGCCACATGTACCAACTCGCCACGGAGCGAAAGGGTCGCCAGCGTTCGCCGTACTCTGCGAGAGCCTTCGGCTTCGGCATCTCCTCAAGTTTGTAAGTTAGCTGGAAGCCTTTTCGCACGGCGAAGTCGCCGACGGGCAGAACGTCCGGTCGTCCTAAGCGAAACATCAGGAGCATCTCCACCGTCCAGCGTCCGATGCCGCGTACCTGTGTGAGGTGCCCTATGATCTCTTCGTCGCTCATCCGCCGCAGACGCGTTAAGGTGGGCACGGTGCCGTCCAGTGTTTTAGCGGCGAGGTCTTTCAGCGCAGCGAGCTTTGCCCCGGATAGACCTGCCCCGCGTAAGCTCTCCTCCACAGCATCGAGAATGTCCTGCGGGCGCAGTCTATCTTTATTGAAGAGCGACAGGACGCGCCCGTGGATCGCCGCCGCGGCATTACCGTGAAGCTGCTGGTAGATGATGTTTCGCGCCAGCGCTTCGAAAGGATCGTGCAACTGGCGGAGCTGCATATTGAACGCCCCCGCACGCTTGATCAGCCTGCCGAGAGTGGCATCAACCGACGAGAGATGTCGCACGGCTTCATCTGCGTCGTAGAGAAAGCCGTCCTTCTCCCTTTCAATAGTTTTACTCTTTCGTTTCATGTCGAAACCCGTTAAGAGCAGTTGACAGAGCGTGAGGGTGAGATAATACCCGAATAGCTATTTTTGCAACATGCCGCCACAGGCGCACTGTGCATAAACGTACAGACGTTCGCGCGTGCGGGACATATAGTTTGGCCTTTCCACTTCGCGTTATTTAATAAATGAAGGTGCAAGTTAGCCGCCGGACTGCGTCGGGCTGCGCCCGCATTCGTGCGCCGCGATGACCAGCTTTGCGGAGAGCTTGACGGAAGGAGCGAGCGATGGGTTTGGACATCTTTAAAGAGCGGGGCGTCCCGCTCGAAAAACAACAGTTCACGTGGCGCGACATGGTGCAGTCGCCCATCAGCAAACTCGACGACGACGCGTTCACGCGCGTGCGTATCATCCTCATGAACGGGCTGGAGACGGAGGCCAACCGCTTCAGCCACGCCTGCGCGCGCATGAACCGCGAACTGCAACTGCCGCTCGCGCGCGTGCGCCGCGTGGAACAGCACCAGCAGACGCTGGTTAACTGGCTGCTGCCCGCCGACCTCTCGCCCATCGAGACGACGCTCGCCTACGAGCAGGTCGCCATCGAGGTCACGGCGAGCGTCGCCCTGCGCGAGCCGGACGAGTACATGGCGCAGGTCTACCGCTTCGGCCTGCTCGAAGACTTCGACCACCTCTATCGCTTCTCCGCCCTCTACGACCGCGTCGTGGGCGGCGATGCCAACAACATCACGCAGAACTACTCGGACATCATGCCGGGCAGACCCACCGCGGTCGAGCACCGCGACCCTTCGGACGACCTGCGAGAGCACTACGACAAGCGGATGGCCGCGCCGCTCACCAAGCTCCACGCCCTGACCATCATGGCGAGCGAGAACCAGACGCACGACTACTACATGAACATCGGCCCACTCTTCGCCGACCCTGTCGCGCGCCAGCTCTACGCCGAGATCGCCTCCATCGAGGAGCAGCACACGACACAGTACGAGTCCATCATAGATGCCTCGGAGACGTGGATGGAGAAGTGGCTGATGCACGAGGCCATGGAGGTCTACAACTACATGGGCTGCTCGCAGTACGAGACTAACTCGCGCATCAAGGCGATCTGGGATCGCTTCCTCGACTACGAGTTGGGGCAACTCCACTTCGTCATGGAACTCTTCAAGCAGGTGGAGAACCGCGACCCGGCGGAGGTGCTGCCCGCCACGCTGCCAGAGCCGATAGAGTATCGCAGCCACCGCGAATTCGTCCGCGAGACGCTCGCACGCGAGGTTGACCTGCGCGCTTCCGGCACGCAGTTCGTCAGCAAGGAAGATGAGCCGGAGCGTTCGCTCGCGTATCGCGCGCAGTTGAACTCCGAGGGGTCGCCGACCGAGACGGTGGCCGCGGGCTACAGGTGGAGGCCGGGGACAGAGTTGAACGCGGGCGAGGCCGCGTTGGGGAAAGGAGCCTGAGCAATGGATAACAGGGGTACGAGTTCGATGGAGAAGACGGGTTGGAACCGGACGGGGATGGTGACCGCGCCCGTGATGGGACCCGAGATGGTCGAGGGCGCAGCGGCGGCTGCTCCGAGTTCCGTGGGCGGGACGGAGGCGCTCTTGATGCGGCGCGGCGAGTACATACGCGAGGGCTTCCCCCTCGGCTCCTTGCCGCCGCCACCAGTCTCGCTCGAAGGCGTGGTCGAGGGTGCGGCGCAAGTCGTCGGGATGACGACCGGCGTGGCGACGCTGATGGACAAGCTCAGTGAACGGCTGGCTTTCGAGCGCACGGGCACGCGTCTCTACGACGCGCTCATCGGGAAGTGTGCTGCGCTCGGCGAGACTTCGCCGGGGCCGACCATCGCGCAGCTACAGGAGATACGCGAAGACGAGTTGCGCCACTTCATGCTGGTCAATCGCGCCATCACGACGCTCGGGGGCGACCCGACGGTGATGAGTCCGTGCGCGGACACGGTGATGGTTTCGTCGCTGGGACTCATACAAGTCTTAACCGACCCGCGCACCAACGTAGCGCAGTGCCTTCAGGCCATCCTGACGGCGGAGTTGACCGACAACGACGGCTGGCAATTGCTCATCAACCTCGCGGAGGAGTTGGGGCACGCCGACTTGGCGACGGAGTTCCGCGCGGCACTCGCAAACGAGGAGAGGCACCTCTTGAGCGTGCGCGGCTGGTTGCAGGAGCAGGTGCGGGCGCAGGCGCAGGCTTGAGCCGGGTAAGAGTTAATCACGGCAGACACGGAGGCGCGGCTTGTAG
>DASWNS010000462.1:0-11723 GCA_036399115.1 Pyrinomonadaceae bacterium
TTTACGATTAAGGAGGTCAATTTATTTTTTGCGCGCCGCGAAATTCAGCCGCCCCGTCGCGGCTTCCGCGCGATGTGGTATGTTTGGGCGGAAGGCTTTTTCCCGCTTCGCCCGTCCTGATCCCAACGCTTAAGGAGAACCTCTTCGGATGCGTCGCCCGCTACTGCTCAGCGCAATACTTCTGCTCTCCGCCTGCGGCGCGTGCCGCGAGGTTGCACACGCTAAACAAAAGCCGCCGCCCGTCCCGCCCGCCACGCCCGTCACGATGGCGGAGTTGAACACACGCCGGACGAGCGGGGTTTCCGTCGTTGAAGTGTCGGACTATGTCTACGGCGGCTACAGCGGCGCACTCCAATCGCCGCCGCACGCCGACCTGAATCCGCGCAAGGCTTTCGTCATCTTCTGGAAAGATTTCAATTACCGCTTCGTCTTTTCGCACGAGGCCAGCTATTGCCCGTGGTTCGAGATGCCGGAGGGCGCAGCCGTCTCCTACCAGATGTTTGAAGGCAACGAGGGCTGGGCTGAACTCTTCAACGAGCAGGGGCGACGCGAGCGTAACAGTTTCGTGGACATCATCGAGCGCGGACATCGCCGTGTGTGGGTGCGCTGGACCTACTTCGGCGTCAACATGACGACGGGCGAGGCGGCCTTTCGCGCCGTCGAAGATTTCTGGGCTTACCCGAACGGCCTCATCCTGCGTCGCCAGCGTTACCACACGCTCATGCCCGGCGACCCGCGCGGCTACGCGCGCGAACCCATCGAATTGATCGTGTTGAGTCCGGTCGGCAAACTCTGGCACGACGTGCTGGCCGCCGAACCCTCGACCGGCGAGAGCCGCGCCTTCGTCGGCGTGGACGCCTTCTCGCACGCGCGCGTGGACATCTTCTGGAAGCGCAGGGACGATCCAAAAAAGATCTTCGCAGGAACTTCGCGCCGCACGGGTTCGCCCTGGAAAGAGATCGACGACGCGCGCGGGTTCGCAGGCATCATTCCGCTCGGCGTCGGCTCGCCGTTCTTCGTCATCGGCGACGCTTCCGGCTTCCCGCGCGAAGGCACGCGGCTCAAAGAACACTCCGACCGCAAAGGCACCGGCGGATGGGGCTGGGGCACGCTCACGTGGGACCACTGGCCTATCGGCTGGCTTAACAGTCAGGCGCACGATCTCGACGCCGAAACCTTCAAACGCTACCCCAGCCACTTCGCGCCCTTCGGCCTCGACCTGTGGAGCATGCCGAACGAAGCCACCGAGGGGAGAGACTTCCATTCGCTGCTCGGCGTCGGCGGGCGGGATGTCGAAGCGATCCGCGCGCTGGCGAAAAGCTGGCTCAGTGGAAACGCGAGCGATCCCGAACGCGCCGCGACGCACCGCCCGCTCCCCGATGCCCCGCGTCGTTAGAGATGATTACTGACAAAGCTCTGAGCCGCCGTCGTTCAACGAACTGAAAGCAGCGCGGCCACCGGCCTGAAACGATGTGTCGGAAGAACGTCTGGAAAGATGTATGGGAAGAACGGCTGGCGAATCGTCAACGAATCGTCAAGGCATCTCTACTCTGCGAGGTCGCGGGCGCAGCGGAAGCCCAGATTGTTCAAGCCGCTGTCGGGCGCGGTGTGCCCGCGCGCGGCGACGCGGTAGTTCGTGCAGTAGTTTTCGCTGCACATCCACGAACCGCCCCTGATCACGCGCTCCGTGCCTGTGGTCGCCCCCTGCGGGTTCTCTGTGGCGTCGCCCTTCGCGTAGTAGCCCGCCTCGTACCAATCGGCGCACCACTCCCAGACATTCCCTCCCACATCGCGCAGGCCGTAACCGTTCGGCGCGAAACTGCCGACGGGCGCGCGTGCCGCGAAGCCGTCCTCGACTGTGTTGCGCTCCGGAAACTTCCCCTGCCACCAGTTCGCGGCGGGCTTACCACCGGGACGCAACTCGTCGCCCCATGCGTACCTCGAATTCTCCCGCCCGCCGCGCGCCGCGTACTCCCATTCCGCTTCCGTGGGCAGACGCTTGCCCGCCCAGCGCGCGTAGGCGGAAGCGTCTGCAAAGGAGACTTGCGTGACGGGTTCATCCATTGCTGCGGGCGCGGCCTCAAGCCCTTCCGGGTGTCGCCAGTCAGCCCCGTCGCGCCGCTGCCACTCACCCGAAGCAATGTCGAAGACGCCAGACCAGCCGAAGCGTTCGGCCTCTGTCGTGTAGCCGGTCGCGTCTACGAAACGCGCGAACTCGCCGACGGTGACTTCGTCGCGGTCGATCCAGAAGGACTTGACCGACACCTGATGTGCGGGCGACTCGTCCGGCATCTCCGCGTCAGAACCCATGCGGAACGTCCCGCCCTCGATCAAGACCATTCCTGCCGGAGCAGGCACGTGCGCGCCCGCGTCGCCTCTCGTCGCGCCATGACTTCCGGCTAACGGCGCGGCCTCTGTGCTGCCTGCCGAAAGTTGCGCGGGCGGCCTTCCGCCACTGCCGCCGCAGCCCGCGAGCGTCAATAAAAGCTGCACCACCAGCGCGCCCGTCGCAAATGTCGCACGTCTACGACTCATACGGACGGGAGATTATGTTCCGCCCACGCATCAGTCAAGAAGGAAATCGAGGCGGATGCGGAACGCGCGCCCGGATCAATTTTCCTCTCGACCGGCGGGACGATTCCGCCGCCCTAATTTGACAAAGGCGAGGCGAATCGCATACAAGCGAATCGCTACCCCACGTTGATTCTACCGACTAATCCGAAATGACCAGTGACGCTATCGCAGCCATCGACATCGGCGGGACGAAAATTGCGCTCGGACTCGCCCCACTCGACGGCCAACCTTTGCCCTTCCGCCGCTTTCCCACGCGGATCAAAAACGCCCCCGAACAGATTTTGGAAGAGGCTTGCAGCGAACTCGAACGAATGGCCGGAGAGGCGGGCGTGCATCTCGTCGCCGTCGGCATCGGCTGCGGGGGGCCTCTGGACCGGCGACGCGGGCTGATCCTTTCGCCGCCGAACCTTCCCCGCTGGGACGAGTTTCCCATCGTCCGTCAGGTCGAAGAGAGGTTCGGCATTCCAGTCCTTCTGGACAACGACGCCAACGCCGCCGCGCTCGGCGAGCACGAGTATGGGGCGGGACGCGGCCTGCGCAATCTGGTCTACATCACGATCTCGACCGGCATCGGCGGCGGCCTCATCATCGACAACCGACTCGTGCATGGCATAGGCGACGGCGCGGGCGAGGTCGGGCACATGGTGGTTGCCCCCGGAGGCCGTCCGTGCGGCTGCGGTGCGCGCGGCTGCCTCGAAGCGATCTGCTCCGGAACCAGCATCGCCCGCCGCGCTCTGGAACGTCTCGCACTGGACGAGCAGCCTTCGACGCTGCGCGCGGGCGGCGAGCAGATCACCGCGCACGATGTCGCCGAGGCGGCGCGCGACGGCGACGAACTCGCACGCGCGGTGTGGGACGAAACGCTCGACTATCTCGCGCTCGGTCTGAGCAACATCATCGCGACGCTCGCGCCCGAAGCCATTATCTTAGGCGGGGGCGTCTCCACCTCCGGCGATCAACTGCTGGTTCCTTTGCGCGAGCGCGTGTGCGCGTCGGTCAAGATCATGCCCGTCGAACAGGTGCGGATATTGCAAGCGTCGCTCGGCGGAGACAGCGGCGTCTACGGCGCGCTGATCATCGGGCGGCGCGCGCTCGCCGCACGGCGCGCAAACGACGAGGCCATGACCGTTCATCCCTGAACAGATCGCGCGCGTGGCGTTCGCCTGCCCGGCGCATTCGTCTCCGGCTCCAAACCAACTCGATGTCGAGGTTCATTCGCCAATGAAGCAGAACTTGCGGACGTTCAACTGTTCGTTCAATCTCATCTCTCTCTTACTGCTCCTGACGGCCTTCGTCCTCTGCTCGGCGCTCGCGGCTCCGGCGGCCACGCCGTCGCAGCAGTCGCAGCGGGCAGGGCGCAGCGCAAACGCGCGCCGGACGGTGCGCGGCGCGCAGCCGGAGTGGTGGAAGCGCGCGGTCTTTTACGAAATCTACCCGCGCAGTTTCAAAGACTCCGACGGCGACGGCATCGGCGATTTAAACGGCATCACCTCGAAGCTCGATCATCTGGCCGCGCTCGGCGTAGACGCCATCTGGATCACGCCCTTCTACCCTTCGCCGCAGGTGGACTTCGGCTACGACGTGAGCGATTACGAGAACGTCGATCCGCAGTTTGGCACGCTTCGAGACTTCGACCGCCTCGTCGCCGCCGCACATAAACGTAAGATCAAAGTCGTCATCGACTTCGTTCTCAACCACACGTCCGACCAGCACCCCTTCTTCATCGAGTCGCGCTCGTCGCGCACGAGTGCGAAGCGCGACTGGTACATCTGGCATGACCCGAAGCCCGGCGGCGGGCGACCGAACAACTGGTCTTCGTCCTTCGGACCCGTCGCGTGGACGCTCGACGAGCGCACAGGGCAGTACTACTACCACTACTTTTACACGCAGCAGCCCGAATTGAACTGGCGCAACCCGGAGGTCGAACGGCGGATGCTGGAGACGGTGCGCTTCTGGCTGCGGCGCGGCGCGGACGGCTTCCGGCTCGATGCCGTCAACTACCTCTACGAAGACCCGCAACTGCGCGACAACCCTGTGCTCAAGGAGTTGCGCTTCGGCAGCACGACGGAATACGAGCAGGAGAAGAAGTACAACCGCGACCTCCCCGAAGTGCAGGACGCGATGGTGCGCCTGCGCGCCTTCAACGACAGCGTCAACCCCGAGAGCGTGCTCATCGGCGAAGCCTACGTGCCGAAGTGGGAAGAGTTGATGCGCTACTATGGTCCTTCGAACAACGGCGTCCACCTGCCCTTCAACTTCTTTCTCGTGATGGAACCGGCGCGCACCCAACTCAAGGCGTCCGTCTTCCGCGATGTGATCGCCGCGAGCGAGCGCGCACTGGCCGGACGCTGGACTACTTACGTGCTCTCCAACCACGACATCCCGCGCGCCTACGACCGCCTCGGCGACGGGCAACACAACGACCAGATCGCCAAACTGCTCGCCACCATGCTGCTCACCCTGCGCGGCTCGCCCTTCCTCTATTACGGCGAAGAGATCGGCATGTTGACGACCGAACCGAAGACCGTCGAAGAGGTGCGCGACCCCGTCGGTCGCCGCTACTGGCCGTTGCGCAAGGGGCGCGACGGCGAGCGCACGCCGATGCAGTGGGACGCGACGGCGCACGCGGGCTTTACGACCGGGGTGCCGTGGCTGCCCGTCCCGCCCTCGGCGCGCACGCGCAACGTGGTCGCGCAGACGGCGGACGGTTCATCTCTACTCAACTTCTACAAACAGTTGATCCGCCTGCGCCGCCGCAGCCCCGCGCTGCTCGACGGCGACTACCGGAGCATCGGCGCAGACCCGCACGTCTACGCCTACCTGCGCCGCGCCCCCGGCCAGACCGTGCTCGTCGCGCTCAACATGTCCGCCGATAACCGCACGTTTCAACTCGGCGATGCGGCTCCCGCCAAAGCTTCCGCGCTGCGTGTGCGCCTGAGCAATGCGGCACGCACCGGCGAGAGGATCAGCGGGCGCGAGTTGCGGCTCGCGCCATTTGAAGCGGTCGTGTTGGAGTTGGGAGCGGATGAGAAGTTCTGAACGCGTATAGCCTTCCGGGCTTCGGGTAAAGAGTCGGGTAAAGAGATCAAGTTTAGCAGGAGAGAACGGATGACTTTTTCGCGCACTAAATGTTTCGCCACGGTCAACAGACAGATTAGCCGCGCGTGGACTGCGCTGCTTCAGTTCGCACTTATCTTATCTTTGTGTCTCCCGGCGACGGCGCAGGCGCAGGCCAACGCAGCGGCGGGCGGCGCGCCCCCCGATTATCTCAACCCGCAACTTCCGATTGAGCGCAGGGTGGCCGATCTCGTCGGGCGCATGACGCTCGAAGAGAAGGTGGCGCAGATGATGAACAAGTCTCCGGCCATCGCGCGCCTCGGCGTCCCCGATTACGACTGGTGGAACGAGGCGTTGCACGGCGTGGCCTACGCCGGGAACGCCACGGTCTTTCCGCAGTCCATCGGCCTCGGCGCGACGTGGAACCCCGCGCTCATGCAGCGCGTCGCCACGGCCATCTCGGACGAGGCGCGCGCCAAGTATCACGAAGCCGTCAGGCGCGACTTCAGGAAACGCTTTTACGGTCTGACCTTCTGGTCGCCGAACATCAACATCTTCCGCGACCCGCGCTGGGGGCGCGGGCAGGAGACTTACGGCGAAGACCCTTTTCTCACCTCGCGTCTCGGCGTCGCCTTCGTGCGCGGGATGCAGGGCGACGACCCGCGCTACCTGAAAGTGATCGCCACGCCCAAGCACTACGCAGTGCATAGTGGACCCGAACCCGAACGCCACGTCTTCGACGCCGCCGTTAACGAAAGAGACTTTCGCGAGACGTACATGCCTGCGTTTCAGGCGGCCATCGTCGAGGGCAAGGCCGGGTCTGTGATGTGCGCTTACAACCGCGTGAACGGCGAACCGGCCTGCGCGAGCAAGCGTCTGATGACCGACATCCTGCGCACCGAATGGGGCTTCGACGGCTACGTCGTCTCCGACTGCGACGCCGTTCTCGACATCTACAAGAATCACAAGTTCGCAAAGACCGAGGAGGAGGGCGTCGCGCTCGCCGTCAAAGCGGGGACGGAGTTGACCTGCGGCTACGAGTACCGCGCGCTCATTCCGGCCATCAAGGCGGGGCATATCAGCGAAGCGGAGATTGATACGGCGGTCAGACGCCTCTTCACCGCGCGCTTCCGCCTCGGCCTGTTCGACCCGCCCGAGATGGTCGCCTACTCGCGCATCCCTTTCGAAGTGAACGACTCCGCCGCGCACCGCGAACTGGCGCGCGACGCGGCGCGCGAGTCGCTCGTCCTCTTGAAGAACGAGAACCGCCAGCTTCCGCTCCGGCGCGACCTCAAGACCATCGCCGTCATCGGACCAAACGCCGACTCGCTCGAAGTGCTGCTGGGGAACTATCACGGCATCCCTTCAAAATGGACTACGCCGCTCGAAGGCATCCGGCGCA
The DNA here is from genome assembly GCA_036399115.1 of Pyrinomonadaceae bacterium. GTDB lineage: Bacteria > Acidobacteriota > Blastocatellia > Pyrinomonadales > Pyrinomonadaceae > JAIVJZ01. The sequence continues at coordinate 7,034 of DASWNS010000462.1, forward strand.
AAGTGTCGCCCGCGACGCGTGTGCTCTACGCGCTCGGCACGACGCTCACTGGCGAAGCGCTCCTTCCCGTCCCCGCCGACGCGCTCTCGCAGCCGGACGGCAAGCCCGGCCTCCGCGCCGAATACTTCGCCAACAAAGATTTGCAGGGCGCGCCCGTCGCAACCCGCGTAGACTCTCAGATCAACTTCGATTGGTTCACCAACGCGCCCGTGCCCGAACTGCCGCTCGATAATTTCAGCGCGCGCTGGACGGGACAACTCACCGCGCCCACTTCCGGCACGTACGAACTCGGCGTGCGCGCCGACGATGCCGCGCGCCTCTACCTCGACGATCAACTCTTCCTCGACGGCTGGCGCGACGGCAGCGCGAAGACCGTCAGGAAGCCTCTGGCGATGGAAGCGGGACGCGCTTATAAAATTCGCGTCGAGTTCTACGACCGCTACGCCGCCGCGACCGCCAAGCTCCTCTGGGGGCCGCCCAAACTTGCCGAGTCGCTCTACGAAGACGCCATCCGGAAGGCTAAGGAAGCGGACGTGGTGGTGATGACGCTCGGCCTCGCGCCGTCGCTCGAAGGCGAAGAGATGGACGTGAAGCTGGAAGGATTCAGAGGCGGCGACCGCACCGAGTTGAATTTGCCGAAGGTGCAGGAAGAGTTGCTCAAAGCCGTCCACGCCACGGGCAAGCCGGTCGTGCTCCTGCTCTTCAGCGGCGGCGGCATCAGCGTCAACTGGGCTGACGCAAACGTGCCCGCCATCGTGCAGGCGTGGTATCCGGGCGAAGAGGGCGGCGCGGCCATCGCCGACATGCTCTTCGGTGACTACAACCCTTCGGGCAGGCTGCCCGTCACGTTCTACCAGTCCGCGTCGCAGTTGCCCCCGTTCGCAGACTACAGCATGCAGGGCAAGACCTATCGCTACTTCAAAGGCGAGCCGCTCTATCCCTTCGGCCACGGCCTGAGCTACACGAAATTCGAGTACGACAAGTTGCGTGTGAAGCGGAGCGTGCGCGCGGGCGAGCCGGTCGAGGTGTCGGCGGAGGTACGAAACAGCGGCGCGCTCGCGGGCGACGAGGTGGTGCAGTTATACGTAACGGACGTGGCCGCCAGCGCGCCCGTGCCCTTGAGGTCGCTGCGCGGCGTCCAGAGGATCAACCTGCGACCGGGCGAGCGGCGGCGCGTCAGCTTCACTCTTACGCCGCGCGACCTGACGCTCATAGACGACGGCGGCAAGCGCATCCTCGAACCCGGCGAATTCACCGTCACGTTAGGCGGCAAGCAGCCGGGCTTCAAGGGTCGCGCCGACACGGCGACCACGGGCGTCGTCTCCGGCTCTTTCGTCGTGAAGGGGAAGAAGCTCGAACTTCCCTAGCGCGCTTTTGAGAACTGTCACCAACTTATACTTTTCCACGAAGCAAGATGAACAGAAAACATCAAACCACGTTCGCATCGCTCGTCATCTCGGTTCTCCTGTCGCTCAATGCGTCAGTCATTCCGGTTCGCGCCAGCGCGTTCGCCGCCGCGTCTACGGCTGACCCCGCGCAGTACGTCAACCCCTTCGTCGGGACGGGCAACTCGCCGCTGCCGGACTATCTCGGCGGGAACGCGAGCGGCAACACCTTCCCCGGCGCGACGCTGCCTTTCGGCATGGTGCAATGGAGTCCGGACACGGAGCGGGGCTTCGGCAAGGACGAGCGCGGCAGCTACCTCTATCACGACCCGACTATCCGTGGCTTCAGCCTCACGCACCTGAGCGGCCCCGGCTGCCCCGTCTTCGGCGACGTGCCGATCATGCCCGTCTCCGGCGGGCTGACGGTTTCGCCCGCCATCGAACCGAATGCTTATCACGCGAAGTTCTCGCACGAACGCGAGAGCGCGTCGCCCGGCTTCTACGAGGTCGCGCTCGACACGGGCGTGCGTGTGAGCCTCTCGGCCACCGAACGCACAGGCTTCGGCGTCTTCACCTACCCGGATTCGCAGGCCGCCACGCTCCTGTTCGATGTCGGGCGCAATGCCTCCGGCGTGACGGAAGGCACATGGCAGCGAGACGGCGACCGGCGCGTGAGCGGTTCGGTCACGAGCGGCGGCTTCTGCGGCACGCGCAACAAGTACAAGCTCTACTTCGCGGCGGAGTTCGACCGCCCGTTTGTGACGACCGGGACGTGGGAGGGAGAACGAATCTCACACGGCGGTCGCTCCGTGAAGGGCGCGAAAGTCGGGGGCTTCGTCATGTTCGATCCGGCGAGCGAGCGCGCCGTGCGTGTGAAGGTGGGCGTCTCTTACGTGAGCGCGGAGAACGCGCGGCTGAACCTGCGCGCAGAGAACGCCGGGTGGAACATCAACGCCGTCCGCGCACGCGCACGCGCACGCTGGAACGACGCGCTCAGCCGCATCGAGATCGGCGGCGGGACGCTCCCCCAACGTCAGGTCTTCTATACGGCGCTTTACCACACGCTGCTCCACCCGACCATCTTCAGCGACGCCAACGGCGAGTATCTCGGCTTCGACGATAAAGTTCACGCTTCGCGCACGCACACGCAATACACGAACTTCTCCGGCTGGGACATCTACCGCTCGCAGATTCCGCTCGTCGCCTTTCTCTTCCCCGAAGAGGCGAGCGACATGATGCAGTCGCTCGTCAACGCGGCGCAGGAGGGCGGCGGACTTCCCATCTGGCCGGTCGCCAACGACGAGAGCGGCGCGATGTACGGCGACCCGGCGACCGCGAGCATCGCGAGCGCGTACGCCTTCGGCGCGCGCAACTTCGACACGCGCGCCGCGCTCGCCGCGATGATCAAGAACGCGACCGACCCCGAAACGAAGTCCAGAACTTACCCGGCGCGTCCCGCCCTCGCAGACTATCTCAAGTACGGCTACATCCCGATGGAACAGAAGGGGCTGCGCGGCTCGCCCTCCGTCGCGCTCGAATACCAGACCGCCGACTTCGCGCTCGCGCAGTTCGCACGCGCGCACGGCGACACGGCCACCCACCGCGAGATGATGCGCCGCGCGCAACTCTGGACGCGCCTGTTCGACCCCGTCAACAAGTACATACGCGGTCGCTGGCGCGACGGCTCATGGCTGCCGGGCTTCGACTTCAAGGAGATGCTCTATAAACCGGAACTGCCGTGGCGACCGGAAAGCCACAAGTCTTACGTCGAGGGCAACGCCGTGCAGTACACCTGGATGATCCCGCACAACATGCGCACGCTCTTCGACCGCATCGGCGGAAACGACGTGGTCGTGCGCAAGCTCGACGATTTCTTCAAAGAGTTCAACGCCGGACCAGACCGCCCCTACTTCTTCATCGGCAACGAGCCGGTCTTCCCCGTGCCCTGGGCTTACAACTACGCGGGGCAGCCCTGGAAGACGCAACAGATCACGCGCCGCGTGCTGACCGAACTCTTCACCAACACGCCCGGCGGCCTTCCCGGCAACGACGACCTCGGCGCAACCTCTTCGTGGATCGTCTTCGCCGCAATCGGCATGTACCCGGTGACGCCCGGCGTCGGCGGCTTCTCTCTCAACAGCCCGCTCTTCCCGGAGATCAAGATCAGGATGGGAGGCAGGGGCGGCAAGTCGCTCAGGATCGTCGGCGACGGAGCCTCCACCGGCACGCCTTACGTGCAGGAACTACGTCTCGACGGCAAGCCCCACGAGAGCACATGGCTCCCCTTCGAGCGCATCTCAAGGGGCGCGACGCTTCGCTTCAAACTCGGCGCGACGCCGAATACGCAGTGGGCGACTGCGCCCGCCGCCGCCCCTCCCTCCTTCCCCGAAGGCATGGAGAGCGCGAGCGCGCCGGGGCAATGAGCAGGATGCGGCTCGCCCGCACGACTCGATAAACTGTGAAGGCGGGACAGCACTACTGTCTAAACTGTGAAGGCGGGACGGTGAGGCCGTCCCGCCTTTCGTGTACCGGCGACCGCTTCTTCACCGCCGGACGTGAAAGTCATCGCTTTAAAGTCATCGCTTCAAAGCTATCGCCTCAAGTTCATCTCTTCTCGTCGGCTAGTTTCAAGACGCTCGCCTTCCAGTCGGCAGCCGTGAGCGTCCTGAGTTGCGGCAACTCGGCGGCGGCGAAGACGAGCCTTCTGAGCGACGGGATGATAGTGAACTCAACTTCGCGCGGCATCTTGGCAATCCTCTCAAGCAGCACCAGTTTCTCTTCGCGCCAGCCCGCCGGGGGCGCGATGCCCGCCGATAAATACTGCACCGCCTCCAACCCGGCCTCGCTCATCTCCGATAAATTTCCGGCGAGCGGTTCGGCATCGCGCATCAGCGGCGAGCGGTCGGCCATCACCCGCACCGGAGCATAGACGCCGCGCCACCCGTCCAGAAACCCGCGCACGCGTTCACGCCGCGACTCGAAGCGCGGCGCATCTTCTAAGAGCGCGCCCACGGCTGAGGCGAACTCGCGCGCCGCGCGGCTGTCGGGCGCAACGGCGTCAACGAGACGCGTCAGCGGCGTCATCTGCGTGATGGGGCGCACGTGTTCGCGCGCGAAGAACTTCGGAGCCAGCGTGCCTGTCAATGTCTCCAGCGGTTCCACACGCTCGCTCCCGGCCAGTCGCCGCAGCATCTTCCCGGCATAGGTTCGATGCGTCAGACCAAACTCTTCGAGTTGGACGGCGACAGCTTCGAGCCTTCGATACATGTCCTCCACGTCTCTCGTCTCGCGCGGCGACCAGAGAC